>JAHFQL010000056.1 GCA_023259315.1 Candidatus Woesearchaeota archaeon
GGCTCTGCTGGGCACGTTTCACAAGAGCAAGTCAGAAGATACATTCAGGAACAACAAGGAAAAGATGTATTTGAGTATGACATTTATGGTTGTCCTCAACATTTGAAAGGGTAGCTCAAAATTGGCGACTTTTTGGAACAAAATTAACCACTTTCTAGTAGCTTTTAAAAACAAAAGCTTTATAAATCAAACAAAACTCTATTTAATTCATGGATACTAAATTCGAATCATTTAGACCCCGACTTGAATCAATAGTAGGAAGTGGAGGAATCAAAACCTTTGTAAGGGATAGAATACTAAATGGCGCTGGTCCAGAACTAGATTGTAGATTTGATGATGAAGTTCCAGAATCTTTACTTTTATATTTTGCTGGTTATTTTGAAAATAATGGAAAGGTGTACAGAGATGAACTTCTTGGGGCTGCCAGAGAACTCCTAACAGAAGTAGTTCATGAAATTCCATCTGGCACATTTGATTATGTTTCTGGATTAGGATTACTTTTGGAAAAAGGTAGAGATAAGCAATCTTGCCCTATTGCTCTGGATTTGCTGGTAAGTAAAGGAAGCACATCAGTTGCTACTCCTGCGTATTTCACATTAGATGGGGAAGCAAGACTTTTAAATGTTTTTGGAGCAAATTATGATATTTCTTTACCGGATGATAAAAAAACTCAAGCTAAAACTTTGTTGTTAGGATATATAAATGGAAACTTCCATAATGATCTCGTTCAAAATGCCTTCTATGCTTTATTTACAATTGATAGAGCTGAAGTTAAAGTACTCCCAACAGTATTTAGTAAAACAAATTGTCAAGATTTCGGACCTGTGGCGTGGAGTATGGTTGTATCACGCACAGAGACCGAAGCATATCAATTAGCCCATGAACTTGTAACTCTTAAGCCACAAAATATAGATTATTTTATGAATGCTTTGAGATTTTCTTCTTCAGGATTCAGAGATGAAAGAACTGCAAGATTTCGTGATGAAGTAAGTGAAGCCAGAAAATTACCTTCGTCTCCAAATCCTTGATTGATCTATAACACTCATTGAAATATTTTTATGGCTTCCGCCTCTTGCACAAACACAAGATTGAGACGACGGGCTTCATCCCACAGATAAATCAGTGGGTATTCTGCCTACGATTTTATAATAAAATTTTTAAACCATTACTTTTATAAACAATAATTCAAAACTTCTATTTGTGCGCTGGTGGTCTAATGGCTATGACTGCGGCCTTCCATTAACTAGAAGGCAGCCGCGTGTCCGGGTTCGAACTTGAATAAAAATTTCAACGAATGTCCCGGCCGGCGCATTTTAATTTTAGAATTATTCAACCAAACTTTCTTTCAAAAGACTTTTTGTCGTCGTAATTCAAGAAATTCTTATGATGTTTTGGCTCTTTAAATCCATTATACTTTTTATGTTTTATACCACACCAATAATTTTCTGTGGCGCCGGCAATTGCAACTGCATAATTCAACAAGCCATTTGCATAGCTGCAATAGGCGCAATTAATTTTTTCATACCAGTTAAGATATTTTAGCTTGTGCCTGTCGATTCTTATGTAATTACGTCGCTTGATTAATTTAATGCTATACAGCCTGAAGCATGTTTGCTTGTACAGCTCAATTGACACATCTAGAATAATTAAAGGAATCAGTATAATCCATATAAAAGGTATTGAGAGGAGATGCCTGAAAAATCTCCCGGAATGTATTTTATATTCCATAATGATTAAAAATAAATTAAATCATCGGATTCTTTTCCCTGATGACTTCATAAACCTGCTTTGTTTTTGGAGTTTCTTTTTTTGTGACTGTCTTGTTTTTTGTCACAGTCTTTGTTATTTTTCTTTTTGGAGTCTTTATTGTTGTCACAATTTTTTTGGGAGTTATTTTTTTTGTTATGGTTTTTCTTGTTACTGTTTTTTTTCTGGATGTTCTTCTTGCAAATCTGGTCACGCCAACACTCTCAATTTTCTTGTTAAGCTGAAGCATTCTTCTACGCTGGCTTCTTATTTTTGCTTCAAGCTCGTCATCAGCTTTCCTTATCGACCTTAATTTCCTGTTGACTAGATTATTAATCTTTCGAATGTTTTCCTGAGAGTCCTTAACGGCAGAACTAAGTTTTTTTGTTTTTGCGGATTGTGATTTGGACCTTGGAAGCAAATCTTTCAATGCATTGGTATTAACAGTCATTTTTTTTGACAAGGTTTTCATCTGTTTTTCAGAGCTGCCGATTTTCTTGCCAAAATTAGAGATTTTAGACTCCAGAGCTGAAGTCATGCCATCAACCTTTGATTCCACATTTGATTCCATGCTGTCAAGCGTGGATTTGACAATCACATTCAAATTCTCTATCTTTTCTTCCATTCTTGAATTTCTGGAATTCTGCTGCTCAATATTTGACCTGAATATTTCGACTGAATTTGCAACTTCCCCTATTTTTTTATTAATCTCAAAAGCCTTTTCTTCCATTGACATGAACATTGTCCTAATATTAACAAGGTTAACATTCAGGTTAGAAATATCCGTGCTCACCAAATTAAACGATTCTATAGTCTTGTTTTTGTGCTCCTCAAATTCCCTTCTTAAACCCAACTTATACCACTCCCAAATAATAAAAACAATTCTGACTATTTAAATCTTTTGATATTTAAATCCAAGCATCTTTATAAATGAAATACAATTACTTTTGGGCATGATAAGCATAATAATACCTGCTTTTAATGAGGAACAATACCTCCCGAAGCTTCTCGAATGCCTAAAAAATCAGACATACAAGGATTATGAAATCATTGTCGTTGACGCCAATTCAAAAGACAAGACAAGGGAAATAGCCAATAAATACGGGTGCAGGATTGTCAAAAGCGGCGCATTGCCCGGCATTGGAAGAAACAAAGGCGCGAAGATAGCAAAAGGAAACATTTTGCTCTTTCTGGATGCTGACACATTGATTAACAGTTCTTTTCTCAAGAATTCAATTGAAGAGTTTGAAAAAAACAACCTTGATGCTGCAAGTGTGAAAATAATTCCGCAAAGCAACAAGCTGATAGATAAGGTTTTTCTTGGCATTTTTAATGCTTGGGTAACTTCAACCCAATATTTTTATCCTCATGCGATTGGCGCCTGCATTTTCTGCAAAAAATGGCTGCACGGCAAAATTAATGGATTTGATGAAAAAATTGCTGTTGCAGAAGACATGGATTATGTAAAGCGGTGCAGCACGTCTGGCAAGTTTAGGATTTTGAAGAATGCAAAACTATATTTTTCAATGAGAAGATACGAGCATTACGGCCACTTCAACGTTGCAATGAAAATAATTCTCGGAGAGGTTTACAGGATGTTCGTAGGCGAGTTGAAGAAGGACATGTTTGACTACAGGGTGAGGGACAGGAAATAATCCTGAATCAAATCTTCAAGCTCACAACTTGTGAAATCCCATCCTCATTCATTGATACTCCATAGAGAATGTCTGCTGTGGAGATAACATTGTCATTGTGGCTTATCATAACATATTGTGCTTTATCCGAGTATTTTCTTATCAACTTGGCAAGCCTCTCGCTATTGTGCTTGTCAAGTGCGGCATCCACCTCGTCAAGCACGTAAAATGATGCAGGCTCGTGCTCCTGTATTGCAAAAATAAATGCCAGGGCCGTCATGGTTTTTTCTCCGCCTGACAAGCTCCTTATGTCAAGGAACTTGCTTCCCGTTATCTTGACATTGACCCTTACTCCTGCCTCAAAGGGATTTTCATCGTTTTCCAATACCAAAGTCGCTTCAGCGCCTTTGCTTGTGAGCATTCCAAAAAAGTTCTTGAAATTAGTATTCACAATATCAAAAGTCTTCATAAACAGTTCCTTTTTTTTGCCCTCTATTTCATTCATCATGGCCAAAACATCTTCCTTTTCTTTTGCAAGTTTGTCTTTTTTCTCGAGGAATTCATTATACTGCTTTTCTGCCTCATCATATACTTCAAGAGCCCTCATATTCACAGAGCCGATGTCCTGCATCATCCTCTCGAATTTGGAAATTTCATTTTTTAGTTGCTCCTCTCCCTTATCCAGAGCCAGCTTGACCCCCTCATATTGCTGGAATTCCTGGTTTAAGGCTGCCAATGAAGCAGAAAATTCTGCATTCTTCAAGGAGTTAAAATTCACTTTTATCTCAACCTGCCTGCTTTCCTCAGTTAATTTATCTGTTGAAATTTCATTTTTTTGAATTTCCTCATTTATTTTGCCTTGCTTCCCAAAAAGGCTTTTGAATTTTGTGTAGAACTCCCTTGCGGTATTCTCCTTCTCCCTGAGAAGCGCTTCCTTCTCCTTAATTGTGTCCTGCAGTTTGTTTGACTCATTTGCAAAAGTCTCCTCGTCCTTGTCCATGGCCTTCAATATTTTCTCTATCTTTTCTTTTTCTGGGATGAATATGTTTATTATCTGCGCGTCCAGGTTTTTGATCTCGGAGCTTAGCCTTATTATCTCTTCGCTTAACTCTTTGTACTTCTGCTCAAAAGTATTCAGCTCGGCAAGCAAAGTTGGGTCATTAAGTTGCGCAATCACGCTCCTTAATTTCTGCTTTTCAATTTTAAGGTTCGTAAGCTCTCTGTTGGCTTCGGAAATCTTGCTGTTGATTTTATTTATTTGGTCGTCAATTTCCTTTTCTTTTGCCTGCAGCTCTTTCTGCTGCTGCATTGAAAAGTCAGTATCGCTTGACTCAAGTTGCATTGAAGTCTCTGATTTTATTATTTCCCCTTCCAAAATCGCTTTTCTCTCTCGTAACCCTGTTATATTCGCCTCATTTTCAGTTCTTTTTTTCTCTAAGATATCCATCAAATTGGATAATTCTCTTAATTTTTTCTCGTTTTCCTCAAGGCTTTCTCCAATTTCTTTTTCTTTAAAGCCGAATGCCTCTTTTCTTCTCTCCCTGAAACCGCCGTGCATGGCCCCGCTTACTTCCGCAATATCGCCATCCAAAGTCACGAATTTTGCCTTTCCTATGCCCAAGCGTGTAGCTACATGGATATTGTCCACAATCAAAGTGTCAGAGAACACATGCGAGAATATTTTCTTGAATTTTGGGTCATAAGAAACGAGGCTTATTGCAAAATCATGAACGCCTTTTGCCCCGATCAATTTTTTTGCTTCGTCGCTTGCTTCCTTTGAATTGATTTTATTCAAGGGCAAAAATGTCGCAGTTCCGAGCTTGTTTTCCTTCAGGTATACTATCAATTCTGCCGCTAGTTTATCATTTTCCACAACAATGCTTTTTATCCTTGGCCCTGCGGCAATTTCCAAAGCTACTGCGTACTTCGAGCTTACATTCCCCAAGTCAGCCACAGTCCCGTAAATTCCAGGCTTCTTGTTTTTCAACTCAAGAATCTTTTTGACGGCAAGGTCGCCTCTGGCAAACTCCTTGATTGTTATATCCTTTGCCCTTAATTTGGCAGTCTCTTCGCTGGTTTCATTCAGCTTCCTTCTTGCCTCAGAAATTTGTATTGACAATGAGGAATCGTCATCAAGCAATTTGTTCAATTCCAGAGTTATTATTTTAAATCGCTGCCTTTTATCCTTTAAAGAGTCTATCTGCTGCCTATGTTCTTTTTCAACATCAATGACTTTTTTTATCCTGTCGTCTATAGCGCCTATGTCATGGCTTATCCTGTCTTTTTCCCTTATAAGATTGTGCTGGCTTTCCCGCAATGCAGTTATATCTTTCTGCAGCTCCTCTGCCTTTCTGTCTATTTCTTCGACATTTTTTTCTATATCGGCAAGATTATCAAGATTGTTTTTTTCCTTGAATTTTGTTATCTTGCTTTTAATTACCGCCCTATCCTTGTTTTTTGCATTGATTTGCGCTTCAAAGTCTTTTTTCTCGTTGGTTAATTGGACAATTCTTCTTTCAGTGTCTTCTATGCTTGCGCCCAAGTCGCTTCTTCTCTGCTTTATCCTGCTTAATTCGCTTTTTATCGTTTCAATCCTTGAATTGTTCTTTGTCAGTTCTATCTTTAGTGATTCTACTTCCTTGTTGAGTTTTATCTGCTCTATTTCCCCTTTTTCCTCAATCTCTTTTGATATCGCCTCTATCTGTTTCTTCTTTTCCTCATTTTCTGACTTTAATTTTGCTATCTTCTCCCTAAAATTGGCCAAATCCTTGTTTCCAGCATCTATCTTTTCCTGTATTGCTTTTTTCTCGGCGTCTTTTTTATCAATCTGAATTTTTAGATATGATGCTTTGTTCATCTTTATATTGTCGCTCATCTCCTTGTACTTCATTGCCTGGTCTCGGTCATTCTTTAATTCCTTAAGGTAAGTGTGCCTTTCTGTCAGGATAAGTTCTGTTTCCCTCAAGTGCTGCTCAACTTTTTCAAGCTCGAGCATTGCCTTGTGTTTTTTCTCTTCATAGATTGAGATGCCGGCTATGTCCTCAATAAGCATCCTCCTCTCCTCAGGATGCATCTCAACAAATCTTGTGATGTCTCCCTGTAAAATTATGTTGTAGCCATCAGGATCTATTTTTGCCAAGGAAAGCAAATTCGTGATTTGCTGCCTTGTCATGGCTTTGTCATTGATTTTGTAAATTGACTGGCCGTTCTCCCTGACAATTCTTGATATTTTTACCTCATTTTCCTCTGTTGGAAAAACTTTATTTGAATTGTCAAAATAAATGCTTACCTCGCCGTGTTTTGCCGGCTTTTTGGACTTGCCGCCATTGTAAATTAGGTTTGCAGATTTTTCTGCCCTCAGGTCCCGAGATGACGATTTGCCAAGTACAAAGCAAAGGGCATCAAGAACGTTTGACTTGCCAGCTCCATTTGGACCTAGTACGCAATTAAAAGTCGGCCCGAAAATAATTTCAGTGTGCTTTGCAAAGCTCTTGAAGCCCTGCATCACCATCTTGTTTATTTTTGTGGCTTTCAAAACCTCTGCCTGCGTAATTAATTGTGTTGGAGAAGTCAAACTTCCAGGGTTTATAGTTTCATCTGCCATAGCAAAACCTCTGTATTGCTATTATTTAAAGTTATTGCTGGTCTTTGTGGAATATAAGAAACAATTGCAATTTTTAATTTCTCTTATAAAATTATCAAAATCCCTTTCTATTAATAACCTTTTGGGGACCTTTTCAATCTTTCAAACCCGATAATTATTTATACTACCTAATCCCATATAGTGAATGGGGGGTAGCTGTGGAACACGATTATAAGAATATTATTTCTCACATTGATGTAGACCGCAGCTTAGACGCTATTGAATATTTCAGCTTTAAGGGCGCGGAAGAAGAACCTGTACTTGAATTCAAAGAAGACATGGAATCGGGAAATGACTCAATTGAACTGCACCTCATCAAATCAAAATCCTACAAGGAGGCATTGATATTGCGCCTTAAAAAAAGCAGTGAAACTTATTCAGATGTGTGGAAAGGCCTCCTTAAAGAGGAGCAGAAAACATTTGGCGGAAGCAAGATATTTTACTTGGACAACAATTACAGCAAACTCCTTGTCTTGTCAGTTCCAAATGAGATAAAAAACAAATTAAATATGGTAATCACAAGGATAAACAAGATAAATGACAGAATCTCAAGGATAAACTCAAAAATAAGGAAAGATAACACAGACACTTACAATTCAAAAATAAAGAGCAAGGAATCCCACGACAAGAACAAGGATGACATTATAAATTTCATAAACCAGAATCTGAAAGTTT
>JAHFQL010000057.1 GCA_023259315.1 Candidatus Woesearchaeota archaeon
AGCATTTTTGACCTTCTAAGTTTAAGTAGAGCGGTAAATAATGAACCGATAATAACTCCAGTCACAAAAAATATTATATTAGGGACAAAATTTTGTTTTTTGTCTGTCACTTCGATCAAAAAATCTTCCGGAGCGTATTTCTTGCCATTCATGCTGAATTCAGTGAAAATTTCATAATATCCTGGCTCGTCAAATGCATATTTTAAACCAAGGACTCCGTTATTAACAGAAAAATTTTTCTCGAATACGGTCTTTTGATTTTTGGTAATGTAAATCCTGCCGTTTATGGGTTCATTTATCAGGTTCATGCTTAAATTTCCGAATGAGAATACCATCGAAGCCTTTTCTCTAGCTGCAGGGGCTATTGGTATCATTGACAACTGTACTAATGCGTCATCAGCTATCTTGACGCAACCGCCGTCGGAATAAACAGATGGGATTAATATAATGAAGGCAATGATTATTGTTGAAATTTTCATTTTTTAGTAAACTTAATGATTTTTAGCAAAATCTGTTATTGAATCTAATTGTTTTTGTATCTCTTGCTGATTTTCGTTACCATAACTTATTAAAATTTTATCCAAATTTCTGAATACATAATTTTCAAACTCATTGTTTTCTTTTCCGTTGACTAAGAATTTAATATTTTTATTTTCATCATTGCAGAATTTTTTCTTAGTGTCTAAAGTTATGCAATCATTGTTGAAATCCATTCCTATGCTTTTGAAAAAAATCCAGAGTGGAACTCCTGTGGCGTGCATATGCAAAACTCCAGAAGCATCTTGCTTGTTTTGACTTTCATCCAAATGTATGAAGCTGCTCCCCATATAATATTTATTTTCTGCAAAATCTACAAGCTTGCCATTGGTATAAACCTTAAAATCTGCATGAATATGTTGCGAGCCTAATATGCCTATATTTGCATTTGGGTCCATGCTGCATTGAAGCTGGCCACCGTCAATGCATTGTTCGACAGGCATGCCACAAACATCGCATCTCCCGTCATTATTTTGGTCCATCATTTGCCTGGCAAGCTCTTTATCAAAACTAGTCAAGCTCATTCTTGACGTACTGCTGGACATTGAACTGCCTTGTTTATTTTTTGGCATTTTAAAAACTTCAATAGTTGAAAATATGGAAGATATTAGAACTCCTATGAGTACAACTAGCATTGATATTAGAAGAATTGCTAAAACGTCAATTTTTCCCTTCTTTCTTAAATTTGTCATAAAGATACCACCCTACGCTAAAAACAATTAAGGCTCCCCCTATAATCCAAAAAACATAATTGAATTGTTCCACTTGCTGAAATGGAGTGCCTAAAATAATCAGCCCTGAATTCAGCAAAATAATCTTTCCTGAAAATTTCATCTTTTTTCCGAATTTCAAAATGATTGTTGTAACAAGCAAAGCAAGCGCTAAAGTCCAGAATGGAACTGCGACCTTTGTCAGAAAAAGCAGAGGCATTCCTGCAACTGTGAATCCCATTAATGTTAGCAAAGAAATTAATCCAATGCAGATATTGTGACAAACTTGATAACTGCCAAGAACACTTAAGCTACCTGTTAAACTTCCAGATGCTCCAAGCAATTTTTCTTTTATGCCAGTCATTCTAATGTATAGGTCTTATTTCGCCTATTGAATCTTTTGTTATTTCCAAACTGCAACTCTTGTTTTTTCTACACCATTTTTCACATTTTCTTGCTGTTTCTTTATCCCTATACACAAAGTTACATATTCCGCATGCATAAATTTCTTTTACCATTCCATTCAAGTTGTATCAATATTGTTTCCATAAGGATGAATAAGATTCCACCCATTTGCTCTTTTCTTTAAAGTAAAAGTTTTACCAATCTCTTGTTTGCTCCCGTCCTTGCCAATTATTTGAATTTTAAAATCAACAACTGCCCCTTTATCGTCCCTGCTGACCTCTTTTACATCAAATACGCGCACTCCAGAAGCGACATTAAATAATTCTTCCATGCTTGATTTAAATTTCTCAAATGTATTTGCTGTTGGGTCTATCTGCTTAAAGCCGTCTGAAATTAAGGAATACATTATATCATATTTTTTATCATTCCATGCTTGGAAATAAAGAATAACAATTTGCTCTGGGTTTAATTTGGAAATGTCTTCTTCCGCTATAACAGGAAAAGATTTTTGCGTAGTTTGTCGTACTTCTTGTGTTTTTGAGCATGAATTTAAAGATAATATCAAGAATAAAATACTAAAAATAAAAAAATCTTTTTTCATTCTACCTTACAATCAGTTTTCCTTTCATGCTGCCGTGGCCTGAGCCGCAGAATACCGAGCAAAATGCAGTAAAAGTTCCTTGCTTGTCTGCTGTGAATTCGATCGTAACAGGCTTACCAACTTCCAATCTCTCATTTATCCCGTATTCTTTTATTGCAATGCCATGCGGCACATCAATACTTGTGACTATAAGCCTGACTTTGTCGCCTTTGTTGACTTCTATGGTTGAAGGCTCAAATGCAAACTGCTTTGCTGTTATCTTGAATTCTTTCACGTTGTCTGCCGAGATTACCTTGTCCTGTTGTTGCTCAACAGAGCTGCCTTGCCCAACAAGATCTTCTGGCTTCTGTTTGCTGCACGCACTAATCAACAATATGCCAAACACTAACAAAAAAATTATTTTTTTCATTTTATCACCTCAAAAGACATGTATTTATAAATAATTTAGTATAGAAACTTTTGTCCTTATTAATCTTTATTATTTGAAAAGAGGCTTAATTTATTTGCTTTTCGTTCATAAAGGCTTATTTTGGTTTGGCTTATACATAAACAACCCCGAGCAATGAACCTACCAAATAGCCGACCAGAGCAGCTACCGTTCCTATAATTGCCATTTCCAAGCCGCTTTTCTTCCAGCTGCCTATGGTTATTTTTGCCTTAACACTGCCCACAACGAACAGTGCAATGATAGATAATGCCAAAGCAGTTATCATGCTTGATTTTATGCCCAAGAAAAAAAAGAAAAATGGAAAAACTGGAATCAATGAGCCTATTATTGCAGAAATGCCCACTACAAAAGCGCTTTTTGCTGGCTTTTCGTAATCTTCAGGAAACAATCTCAATTCTTCTGTCATCATTGTTTCAAGCCATAATTCTTTATTTGAGGTTATTTTTTTGACTATATCTTCCAATTGCCTGCCCCTGAAACCTTTTTTTGCGTAAATGTCCCTAATTTCCTGGACCTCCATGTGGGGAATTTCCTCTATCTCCTTTTTTTCTTTCTCAAGCTGGCTGTCATAAAACTCTTTTGCAGCCTTTGTGCTGGTGTATGCAACTGCTGCCATCGAAACAGATTCTGCAAATGTGGTCACTAATCCAGAAATAAGGACTATTTTTGAGCTTTGGACTGCAGTTGCGACTCCTAAGACAAGGCCAAGCGTGTTTACAAGACCGTCCTGAAAGCCAAGGATAAAATCCCTTATGTTTGAGCGGCTAAGTCCCTGATGCCTCTCCACTTGATGGTCTTTAAGAGATTTTTTCATCAGCAGAATTCACAGACTTTTGGCTTCTTTGGCATTCTTACAATCTTTTTCTTGTCCATTTTCTTTTGTTTCTTTGTTTTTGCCATATTCTTCACCTGTTTTATTATTCAAATTAATTGCCAATATGTATTTTATGAAATATCTCTGTGTGTTTCGTATAAAAATGCAGCGTCTTCATTGTATTTTGCTAATTCATTTGTCAAAATCCTGAATATTTCACTTGAAGTCACGATTTTTCTCCTGCTTATCCACTTGGTGACTGATGAGGTAACAATATTGCTTATTGACTCTGCCTCTTCTTCAGTGAGGTGGGCATTTCTGCAGGCAAAGTAGCAGGAACCATAAACTTTTCTTTCATTATAAATCTCTACATGGCCTTTGCGTTTTACTATCTTCAATTCCGAGATTTCCTTTGTTTTTACATTACTGGATTTATTTGTTGATTGTGAAATTCCGCGATTTCTTCGCAGCAATTGCCTAAATCCAAGATTCCTTCTTTTTATGGCTTTCTGTTTCATTTTACATTATTTTATATCAATGATATTGCCCCATTGGCAATCAAAATTAATAGCCAGCCCAAAATCACTAAGATTATTCCTGTTGCAAACCTCATATAAATCCTATTTTTTTGCTTCCATCTCTTGACATGCTGTACCTTCAATCCAAAATAGACCATAAACAGTATAACTATCAGCGGCAGCACAAAAATTATATTATATAATACGAGCCATAAAAATGCCTTGAAATTAAAGCTTTGCGAAAGGAAAACCAAGATAGCCAAATATGGGCCGCCAGTGCATGGCAATTCAACTCCGGCCACGAATACGCCCAGAATAACCATTGCGGGCAAAGTCAAATTATGTGTCATATCATGGATTTGTTTCGCTTTTTCAGGAGGGATCGTCAATGAAATTCCCTTTCCGTACCAAAAGAAGTCTTTTATCTCAATTAAACCAGCTATTACTATTAAAATGCCAACGATTATGGATATGTATTCGCTGATTGACAAAGGAATCGAGCTCAGGAAATAAAGAATTCCAAGCCCTGCCATCAAATAAGCTATAAAAACAAAAAAGATATAGATAAGCCCGTAAATAAGCAACTCCCGTTTCGACTTATAGACCACCATAATTGAAACAAGAAGTATCAAGACTCCGATTGCACACGGATTTATCGAGTCTATCAACGCTGTTACAACAACCGTCCCTAAGGTTGGGAGATATGCATGCATTGCCATTTTATTTTAAATTAGGATTTATTTCCTGGATCGATTTTTCACTGAACACAAATTTAATCCTGTCGCCTGGAGGCACTTTTTCATAAGGCGAGATAACATAGTCAGACGGATTTGCTGTCAAATCTCCATTTACAAAGACATAAAGCTGGGCTGGCTTACCATTGCAATTGTCACCGTTGTGGCCAGAAACCAAGCCATCATCAGTCGGAACTTTAATTTCATCATCTGTCAGTAAGCCACCGACTGCATAAAAGAATGCCCCCAAGCTGGCTTCTTTTTTGTCTAACAAAACCCCTTCTACATGTATTCTGTTGTCTTCATGGGAATGCATCAAATCAACGCCTTGCTTGTCTGAAAAGCCTTTTGCCCTAGCCAGACTGATTTCTTTGTCGCAAACCCATATTTCATAGTCAGCATGCCAATGCACAGGCCCTTTTGTTTCTGAGATTAAGTTGAGGTTCAAGGTAGTTATAATAAGGTAAATTGTAACTATGCCTATTACAGCAACAACGGACAGGTAAACTATTGTCTTTGTATTTTCGTCCATTCTCTTCTGGAATAAAAGAATTAACAATATAAGAATGCCGAAGCCTGCCAAGCCATAGTAGACAGCCTGCAATTGTGTTATTGGATAAATTCCGGAGTTTTCAAAGTTGTAGTTTTCCCCCGTTTCATGAGAAAACACAGGAAAAACAAATAAAAACAAGATCAATAAGAAGAAAAATGCGCAAAACCTCTTTTTCATACCATTTAATTAAAAGCGAGATTATTTAAAATTTACTATTCAGCCGCATTCTTTCCATGAAATACCTAACCGATAGCGCAACATTGTCTTTGGCCACAATGGCAGATATGATCGCGATATTTTTAGCGCCTGCCTTTAGAACATCATCAATATTTGATTCATTAATGCCGCCTATGGCAACAAAAGGTATTTTCAATCTTGATTTTAATTGTTTTATTGGGCGCAAGCCTATTGGCCTGCCAATCTTTTTTGTTGTTGTGTGGTAAATGGGCCCGATGCCAGTATAGTCTGCCCCAATCTTTTGGTTTAATAAAGCTTTTTTTGTGCTATCGGCGCTTAATCCAATAATTTTGTTAGTTCCCATGAGCTTTCGAGCATATTCATATGGAATGTCGTCATCGCCAATATGTATTCCATCAGCATTTGCTGCCAGGGCAACATCAATCCTGTCATTCACCAGAAAAAGAACATTGTTTTTTTTGCATAAATCTTTTATTTTTTTAGCTTCTTCAATCATTTGCTTTGTGCTGGAGTTTTTTTCCCTGTACTGAAGTATTTTGACCCCAGCCTTTATAGCTGCCTTGGCATCATCAGTTACTGATTTTTTGGTTAATCTGCTGTCTGTTATAAAATACAAGCCGAAATCCTTTAGTATTGGCATCTTGATTTTATTTATTTTTTGCAGATAAACATCGCATGGTCTTTCTGGAACGGGTCCAACTCCCTGTAATCTATAATTGTCATGTTTTTCTCAAGCTGCTCTTTTACTTCCCTGAAAATCTGCCTTGGCTGTTTTGTAACATCTATGCTTCTGGCTTTTAGGGCCAACAATGCGTATCCATCATTTTTTAAAAATAAATTAACATTTTTTATGAATATGTCAAGTTGGTTTTTCTGAGCCACATCCTGGTACAAGACATCAGCTGCTGAAATTCTTTCTTTTAATTTATCAACTTTGTTTGAATCTGCCAGAATCGGAACTATATTTTTTCTTTGATAAGATAAAAATATCAAGTCCCTCATGACCCTGGGCGCTATGTCAACAGCAAAAATCAAGCCTTCATTGCCAATTATGTCAGAAACGTGGCTTACGGTTGTGCCAGACGCAGAGCCCAGATACAAAACAACATCATTTTTTCTTATGCCTATGTTTGGGCTGCCTTTCAAAATGGATGCTGCCAATTTGCTTTTTGAGGCATCCCATTCCCTGTACTCGTCATCTTTTTCTTTTATTAACCTTTCCCCGTAAACATGTTTGCCGGGAACAAGATTTATCGTGTAAAGTTGCCTTCTTTTTCCTTGGGATTCATAAACCTCAAATATTTTTGATTTTGCAATCATTTGAATTTTTCCTCTAGCTCTTTTCTTAGTTTGTCTCCGATGAATTTTCCTTTGAAATAGTCAACCTTTGCAGCTATTGAAATCTTATCTGCCAATGTCCTCGCTATCTTGCCGTGCATTTTTTCAATTGATTTTGATATCAAAGGATGGCTAACTATAACCCCGTGCCTTGGCGGCTTTGCGCCTGTTTTCATGTGCCTGAATAATGCCTTTTCCGCGCCTAAAATCTGGATTGTGGAAGCAGGCATCTCGCTGAGCCTCTTAAGAGAACCAGCATGCTCAAGAAGTTTTGCGGCTATTAGCGCATCGCAAACAGACTTTATGTTTTGGCAATATTCATCCATCAAAGTTGAGATATAATCCAGTTGTTTCTTTCTTAATTGGTACAGGTCGTATATTCGGTGCGTTAAACTTCTTATTGGTTCTAAATTTTCCTGACCTAAATCTGCACCGATAGAATCCTCGGCATTCATGCTTATTTTTTTCAATAATTCAACTTTGTCCTTGCCCAATGCCTCCTCGACAAACTTTTCGTGGTTTTCTATCGACCTTGAAAACTCAGGGTTATACAAATCATACCATTCCCTAAGCCTTTTTGCCAGAAGGTTTATTGCTTTATCTAATTCACTGATTGATTTTACAGACTGTATAATCATAACATCTTGATTTACTGAATTCTTTACATCAGATTTTGTCAATTCAATATTCTTGCTTTTGAATCCATTATAGAACTTAGGGTTTTTGAAATAAAGCAGGATTTTCTTAAGAGAGCCTTCATTTATGTCCTTTATATTTTTATGCTTATTTTCCAGATTTTCAACAAATTGA
>JAHFQL010000058.1 GCA_023259315.1 Candidatus Woesearchaeota archaeon
TAATAGAATTTATCATTCTGAAACCAATTTTTGCAGCTGCATTTCAAGGTTTCCGGCTCGCTCAGCCATTTTCTCCAGGTCTTCTACCATTCTCCTGTGCAGATTCTTCATCTCTTCAATTTGATTGTTTATAAGTTTTTTTGCGGACGATGGATTTTTTGTTACAACTGTATTTGCGCCAACATTCACAAGCAATTCAGAACTTTCTTTTAAAGTCGCTTTTGCAAATATGCCGGAACTCAGAGGCACGAATATTTCCTTGTCTTTTTTTATCTTATCAAATTCTTCCAGGCTGTTGCTTGTCCCGGTCATCTCCATGATTTGGTTTGTCAGCATTTCCAATTGCTTTTGTATCTGCTTTATGCGCTGGTCAAGCGCCTGAAACTCCATGTACATCTCCTGTGTTTTCGTTTCCTTGTCTTCTGCCATGTTTATTTTATCTTCTTTTCAAGTTTTTTATACATGCCTTCATATACAACTCCCATGGGCAATCCTTCATGCGTCCTTTTGATTGTTTCTGCCAATAGTGGCCCTACGGATATGACTTTTATTTTGCTGCTTATTTTTTCCTTTGGGATGCCCACGGTATTTGTCACAATGACTTCCTTTAATTTTGATTTGCTGATTCTTTCAATTGCAGGGCCTGAAAAAATGCCATGTGTTGCCATAGCATACACTTCCCTTGCCCCAAATTTTGTTAGTATGCCTGCTGCCTCTGTTATTGAGCCTGCTGTGTCTATGATGTCATCAACTATTATGGCGGTTTTCCCTTTCACATCTCCAATCACATTCTCAACAGCAGCAACATTCGGCTCGGGCCTTCTTTTGTCTATTATCGCTATTGGTGCATGCAATACTTTTGCAAATGCTCTTGCTCTTGCAGCCCCTCCTGCATCCGGACTTACAATAACCAAATCCTTGAATTTTTTATCTGCTATGTAATCAACGAACTGCGGTATCAAATCAAGATTGTCACTTGGAATGTCAAAAAATCCCTGAACTTGGGCCACGTGCAAATCAAATGTCATAACCCTGTCAGCTCCGGCAATTTGTATCATGTTCGCAACCAGTTTTGCTGTTATCGGCTCGCGAGGTTTTGTTTTTTTATCCTGCCGGCAGTAGCCAAAATATGGTATGACGGCAGTTATTTTATCCGGAGAAGACCTCTTCAATGCATCAATCATTATCAGCAGTTCCATAAGGTTCAAGCTAGCATCCGGGCTTGTGGGCTGGATTATATAAACATCGCCGCCTCTAACGCTTTCAAGAATCCTGCAGTATATCTCGCCGTCGCTGAATGTTTTTATCTCAACGGGGGTTAGGGGGATTTTTAGAATTTTGGACACTTCCTCAGAAAGCTTCCTGTTCGCAGTTCCAGACATCAATCTCGGATGAAATTTAACCAAAAAAACCACCTAATTATAGGTTTATAGAATTACTAGCTGTTTAAAAAGATTTGGATTTTTGTTATGGGTTGAAAAACAAGACCTTTAATGTAATTTACTTCTTGAGCGCATTTGTTTTTCTGCTTGCAATTTCAAGTAATCTGCTTTCTATGTTTCTTATCCCTTCATCAGTTAGCTTTTCGGCAGTGCCTTCATGCTGTGTCATCCTCTTTAGTGCCCAATTTAATATTTTTTCCAAAGATTCTGAAACAAGCACATAAGGGGCAGAAAAACTTGGATTTTTGTCCATCAAATATAAACCACCACATTTCATATCCCTAATATAAAAGACTGTTGTATAGTCACTCAAAAAACTGCTGTCAAAAAAATCTCGTGCCTCCTCTAAAATTGGATCATCTTTTAACGGCGCTTCAATATACAAGTGATTGTTGTATACAATTGCAATATATTCCTTATGTTTGACTTGCCTTATCATTTTCATTAACTTCGACAATTTCTCTTTTCTTCAGAAAAATCTGTATCTCGCCAAAAGGATTTTCCTGCACTAATTCTATTTTATTCTGCTGCGCCAAATGCAGCAACGGTATGAAAGTGTGCACTTTGTCCTCTTTTGATTCAGAGGGCAGCAATTTAGTGAATGTCAATTTATCCTTTATGGTGCTTAGAAAAAATGCCTTTATTTTTCCATAAACTTCCCTTATTATTTCGGTTATCTCCTTTTTCTTTTTTGGGGCTTCAAGATTAAGGGGCGGTATGGAGTGTAGCAATCTTCTTTTCTTGACTTCAAGAGCCCTCTCCAGCGCTTCCACCAAATCATATATTGACACCTTTCTCTTTCTTGGCTGTGGCATCCTTGGTATCAATGTTGGAATTTCAGTAAGTTTTGGAATTTCTGTCGTTTCCTCAAATCCAATCTCTTCAATGTCTTCTTGCACTCCGATAAGCAGCCTGTCAAGCTCGCTTAAATCCTCGCCAACAAGCTTGTGCGATTTCATCTTGAGCAGGATTGCCGCTGCAAGCAGTACTTTTCCTGAGATTCTAAAGTCATGCCCTTTCAAGCTTCTCAAAATCTCTATATATTTCTGCGTAAGAAGGCTGACATCAATATCCCAGGGATCCATCTGCTCGGTCTTTATAAGTTCAAAAATTATATTCTGCCATGTAATCTCATCAGCTTTTGACAAGATAATGTTAAAGATTCTGTCGTGGGGGTCCATGCGCTATTTTTAGCGTTATGTATATATAAATTTATTCATTGATTAAGCTTTGTCCGACAAGTAGCCTCTGTCCGAAAAGTCTGAGTTCTGTCCGAAAAGTATTAAAACAAAAGCGATTTTAGATGTTTTTGGGGGTTTGGATGGAACGCATAGAAGTTGGAAATCCTTTGAATTTTAGAGGTTTGATTTATAGTCCAATTAATGAACAAGGAGTAGTATACCTTTTCGGACTTATTGCAGAAGACTTAAACATAAGGGTTGAAAGTATACAACAAGGATATCCCGATTGCACAGGCATTAGATATATCGGAAAAGGGCGATGGGAAAGAATAAGAATTGAATTTGAGTATAAGAGTGGTAATTTTGACCATGACCCGAAAGGATGTGATATGATTGTTTGTTGGGAAGACAATTTAAATGACAATGAAAAAAAGGATATGGGTATAGACATTTTAGAGATTATTGAACTTAAATCAAGAATAAAAACTCCTGAAGTGCCAAACAAAGAATTAGAAGAACCTGATGTATTAACATCTGAAAAAGCAGAATTTGACTTACAATACCACTTCCAAAGAAATAAAGTAAATAAAAATATTCAAGAGTTATTTGAAAAATTACATAATTCTATAATGAATATTAATCCAGATATTTGGGATAAATATTCCAAAACCGCAATTACTTATTATTCCCCTGAACGTATGTTTGTATTTTTAAAATTTAGGAAAAGTAAAATAAGATTAACTATTTTTACTAATTGGGAAGATATACATAAAGTTAAGAATGTCAAAAATCACGAAAATTGGGGTAATTTTAGTATAAATTCTGAAATTGATTTGAGTTGGTGTATGGATTCTATTAAAAAATCATATGAAATAATGAAAAAGGCAATTAAAGAGAATATAAATACAGGATGGTTTGCTAAAACCCCTAAAGAAAAATTAGGTGAAGAATTAGAAGAAGGTTACACAGAAGACGAGGAAGAGGATGAAAAATTAGTAGAACATTATGAAAAGCTTGATCTGAAAGAAAAACTTTTCAATTTAAAAAATCAAAACCTCTAACTAGGTAACAATCTTTTTCAATTGTTCTTTTATTTTAAATATATAAAGTTATCGAAAATGTTGATATTTTCGGAAAATTCATATTCGAAAATCTTTGATTTTCTTTTATAAGTTTTTGATTTTGGCAAAAAACAAAAAGAATAAAAACGAATGATGAATTCATTCTTACAAAAGAGGATACAATGGACATTGCAGAAATAAAAACTTTCAGGAATTTAATCGCGTCTAACGGCAATGAAAATATTTCTTACATATCCAAAAGGTTGATGGAGACTGCAGACAAAGATCCTGATGACGTTCTCAAATCTTATGGCACATATTTGCATGGACTGGTCCCTTCAGAAGCCTACAAACGCCTTAGGAGATTCGGATTGAATGAGGTTGTCCATGAAAAGCCGCAAAATTGGTTTATATTGCTTCTCAAAACATTCAAAGATCCATTAATTCTTTTGCTCTTAATCTTAGGCATCATTTCTTTCTACACAAAAGATACGCCGGCAACAATAGTGATTACAATAATAGTGCTTGTAAGCGTCCTGTTGAAGTTCTTCCAGGAATTCAGGGCAAGCTCGGCAGCCCAAAAACTTAAGGCAATGGTAAAAACTACTGCAACTGTCATCAGGTTTGGGCAAAAAAAGGAAGTTCCAATCAATCTTCTTGTTCCGGGGGATATAATCCATTTGTCAGCAGGCGACATGGTGCCAGCAGATGTAAGGCTCATTACCTCAAAAGATTTGTTCGTGAACCAGGCATCCTTGACAGGCGAGTCCCTGCCGGTGGATAAGCACGCTCCCAAGGTATCTGCTGATGTAAAAAATCCTGCTGAGCTGCAAAATATCTGCTTTATGGGCACAAATGTTGAAAGCGGGACTTCTTTGGCAGTAGTTGTATCCACTGGAAAAAATACTTATTTTGGCTCTCTGGCAAAATCAGTCACAAGCCAGCAGTATGTAACTAGTTTCGACAAGGGAGTGCAGGGATTTACATGGCTAATGATACGCTTCATATTAATCATTGTGCCATTGGTTTTTATTCTGAATGGGCTTACAAAAGGCAATTGGCTCGAGGCTTTTTCATTTGCACTGGCAGTTGCAATTGGCTTGACTCCCGAGATGCTTCCGATGATAGTAACAGTAAACCTCTCCAAGGGCGCTATTGTCATGTCACGCAAAAAGGTCATAGTCAAAAGGTTGAATTCTATCCAGAACTTTGGCGCAATGGACGTCTTGGCAACTGATAAAACAGGCACGATAACTCTCGGAAAAGTCATACTGGAAAAACACATCGATATATTTGGTAACGAGGAAAACGAAGAGGTTCTTGATTACGCTTATATCAACAGCTATTATCAAACCGGGCTCAAGAGCATACTGGACGAGGCAGTTTTAAAGCACGCTGAAGTCCAGTCATCACTTAAAGTTGAAAAAAACTACAGGAAAATTGACGAAGTCACATTTGATTTCATAAGGAAGAGGATGTCAGTGGTTGTGGAGAAAGAGAACAGCCAAAAAATATTGATTTGCAAAGGCGCTGTTGATGAAATTTTGAATGTTTGCACCCATGCAAAAGCACACAACAAAGTCTTCAGGATTGAAAAATCCCACAGGTCAAAAATAAAAAAATTGGTGAATAATCTGAATAAGGACGGGTTTAGGGTTATTGCTGTTGCCTATAAAGAAACGCCAAAAAAACAGAATGTGTATGAAGCAAAAGACGAGTCCCATCTTATCCTGTTGGGGTTTATCGCATTTTTGGACCCGCCAAAAGATACCGCGCAGGAAGCGCTGTCCAAACTAAGGAAAAATGGGGTTGAAGTCAAGATTCTGACAGGCGACAATGAACTTGTCACAAAAAGAATATGCAAAATTGTAGGACTTCCTATAAAAGGCATTTTGCTTGGCAGCGATATCGAGAATATGCCTGATGAAAAACTGCAGCAATTAGTTGAAAACACCACAATATTTGCAAAATTATTGCCATATCACAAGGAAAGGATAATAAAAGCGCTGCAGAAAAATGACCATACAGTTGGATTTTTAGGCGACGGAATTAATGACACATCAGCATTAAAAGCGGCTGATGTTGGCATTTCAGTTGATACTGCAGTTGATATTGCAAAAGAATCCTCAGACATAATCCTGCTTAAAAAAAGCTTACTTGTGTTGAATGACGGTGTTATCGAAGGAAGAAAAGTTTTTGGAAATATTGTCAAATACATAAAAATGGCAGCAAGCTCCAATTTTGGAAATGTTTTAAGCGTAGTTGGGGCAAGCTTGTTTCTGCCATTCTTGCCGATGCTGCCGGTCCAAATATTAATAAACAATTTGCTTTATGATTTATCCCAGACAGCCATACCAACAGATGACCTTGACGAAGAATATCTGAGAAAGCCAAGAAAATGGAAAATTGACGAAATCAAGCGGTTCATACTGTACTTCGGTCCCATAAGCTCTGTATTTGATTACATAACATTTTTCATTTTATTGTATTTCTTTGGCGCATGGGCAAAGCCCGAACTTTTCCATACAGGATGGTTCATTGAATCACTAATAACCCAAACTTTGATTATCCACATTATCAGGACAAATAAAATTCCATTCATACAAAGCAGATCCAGCTGGCCGTTAATTATGAGCACAATCTTGATAGCTGGAATAGGAATCTGGCTTATCACGTCGGCATTTGCTACCACGCTTGGGTTTGTAACTTTGCCTGCATTTTATTGGGCATTCCTGATAATGGTACTTGTTGGTTACATCATAACCACGCAGTTTGTAAAGACTTGGCTTGTTAGAAAAAATCTGACAGAATAAAATTTTTAAGAATCCCTGATCTTCGTTATATGCCTTATTCTTTTTTCAATTAATTTCTTGGTACCGATGTCTTCTCTGTGAAAAACTTTTCCCTTTATTGATTTTGTGGCAGATTCGGCAATTTTTTCTGCCTTCTCTAAATTGCTGGCAATCCCCAAGCACGCAATTGCTCTTGATGAAGTTAAGTACAGCACATCACCTTTCTGCTCAACAGAAGCATAGTAGATTCTTGAATTTTGAGGATTTTTTCCAACATTAATCTTAACATCTTTAATTGGATTGTTGGGGTAGCCTTGCGGCACAACATATTTGCATACAGTTGCTTTTTTTTGAAAGCTTATTTTTATTTTGTTTAATTTTTGGTTTATTATTGCTTCGCAAACCTCAACAAAATCTGTTTCCATAATTGGAAGAATATTCATCGCTTCTGGATCTCCAAATCTTGCATTATATTCTAGCAATTTAACCCCATTTTTTGTGACAATCAATCCAGCATACATAATTCCTTTGTAATATTCACCAGTTTCCTTATGGATTGCCTCAGCAACTTTTTTTGTTGTTTCCAAGCCGTCTTCAACATCTTTTTTTGTGAGGAATGGCAGCAGATGATTTTCGCATGAATAAGAGCCCATGCCGCCTGAGTTCGGTCCTTTGTCATCAACATAAGCTCTTTTGTGGTCTTGTACAGGTGGAGTCGCAACAACAGTTTTTCCATCCGTGATGCACTGCAAGGAAAATTCTTCGCCTTCAAATTTTTCCTCAACAACAACTACAGGGTGCATTTGCAAGGCTTCATGGCAGTAATCAAACGCTTCTTTCTTCGTTTGAAAATGGTCTCCCTGTACCTTAACGCCTTTTCCAGCAGTCAATCCGTCCGGCTTTATTACGCATTTGTCCAGACTGCCTATGAACTTTTTTGCGTCACGTATGTTGTTTTTATTAAAAATCTCAAATCTTGGATTTCCGTCAATATTATATTTTTTAAGCAAATTTCTGGTAAAAGATTTGCTTGTTTCTAATCTTGCAAGGTTTTTAGTTGGGCCGATTGCATCGATCCCAATTTCCTTTAATAAATCAACAACACCATTGATTAATGGCTCTTCTGGCCCGATAAAAACAAAATCCGGCTTGATTTTTTTTGCAAAATTTTTTATTCTACC
>JAHFQL010000059.1 GCA_023259315.1 Candidatus Woesearchaeota archaeon
ATTTTTCACTTGTACTCGCTTTCTTCATTTCGGTTGTTGAAATCTACGCTTAACAAGGTTTCAACAAAGCTTTTTTCCCGGTCCGCAGATTTTAGTTTAGACTTTTGTTCCAATTTTAACACCTCCGATGTTTTTAGAAAAAATTAATGTTAAAATTGGCAGTTAACACATCAGAAAATATGTGTGGACAGGCCTAATATAATTAAGAATACTCTTTCCCATCCATGTGTCATTTGCCATAATTAAATTATTGGGTAGGCATCTTGTATTTAAATTTTATGTTTTTATATTTAAATTTTTTATATAAATTATATATTTGTTATCGGGCTATTATTTTAAGTTTTTTGGCTCAATTCAAACAATTGCCTTAATCTGTCGCATGATTGCTGTAAATCCTTGTTTGTGAGCTTTAAACACACAGTATAATCCTTGTTTGGAGGCACAAAGAAATACGAATAGCAAGAATCCCTTATCCCGTCATTTGATATTTCTTCACAAATGGAGTTGTCATTTGATGACTTTGCAATGCTTGAATAACATTGGTCCTTGATTTTCTGGCTTTCAATTTTGCTGCAGTAGTCCTTGTTGTTCTGCACTTCCCCGATATTTTTTATGCAAGTGTCTTTCAAAACAGGCACATCAATTTGGTTGCATTTCTGCAACGCTTCCATCGGATTCGATTTTGCAATCTCTTTTATATCGTCTAAAGTTTCATGACTTGTATCTTTGCAGTCTGCAGCACAACTCTCTTTTCCCTCGCAAATGCCGTTGCCGCAGCAAGGCGTTATTGGATTATGCACGCATATGTTATCTTCGATTTTGTCATCAGTGCATGGGTTGTTGTCGTTGCAATCCAAACCTTCGCACGGCTTGCACACTCCGCCACAGTCAATGCCTTCTTCATCCTGATTTACAATGCCATCAAAGCAGGTTTCTTTCCCTTCAACAGATTTAGTTGAAACAATTTTAATCGGCAATGTAGCAGTTGCAGATTTGCCGTGATATTCCACTACGACTTTTAATAAATAATTTCCGGGTTTTGTTTCTTGCGGCACTTCTATGATTGTTTTAGTTGATCCTGAAGTTTCAATTGCCCTTGTTTCGGTTTTTTGAGTTATGATTTTTGACGTCTTTGGGTCTGATACCTCTTGCCTGATGAAAATGTCATATCGTTTTGCAGAGCCTAAATTTGAGATTTCCTTCAGGAAAGATATGCTGTCACCGGCAGCAACTGTTGTCTTGACTGGCTCAAGGTTCAAGTCAAGCAATTGTTCAGGGGATTTTTCTTGATTGTACAAAAAGAAAAAAGCAACTCCGCCTATTGTTAGAACTATAAAGACAATGACAAATATTGTTGTTCTTGACAGATGTATTTCATGCCTTATTGTCGGATGATAAATTTCTTTTACCGCCTCATCAATTTCACTGTTTGAATAGCCGTATTTCAGCATGGAGTTTTTTATCGCTGAAATATCATAGCCCTTCTGCAGCAGATCGCGTATATAATTCAACACCTTTTGTCTGGCCATCAAGAATAATTATTTTATTTAATGTATTTAAAGATTATTAAATTTAAAATATTAAAGTTCTTTTTGAAAATTCTTATGTTATAGATTATCCCTTATTTATCCTTAATTTAGTCTAAATTAATACTTAATAAGGTACTAATTATTTATATTTATCCTTTATATATCCTTTATTTATCTTTTATTTATACTTAATTTAGTATAAATTTTATACTCTTATAATCAAAAACTTTATATACTTATACTTAAATTAGTCTACATAAAGTATATATTAGGGTAAAAATGAGTATACAAATTAGGATTACAGTATCAAAGGAAATCAATGATCTTTTAGAAAGAATTTCAAAAAAACTTGGCAAGAAAAAATCAATGCTTGCTCGCGAGTTGATGGAGCAGAAACTGTACGATTTGGAATTGATACAAAAAGAATTGCAGGAGATGGACAAGGAAAAATGATTTCAAGCAATAAATCACAGATCAGCATTTTTATGATAGTAGGGCTTCTGGTAATTATAGGCGGCGGAATATTTTTTTATGCAACACAAAAAGTGCAGAAACCGTACCAGCCGGAAATAAAAATTGTACAAGAAAAAATTCCTACTCAATTTGACCCAATTAAGAATTACGCGAATGATTGCGCTTATTCTGTCGGAGTTGAAGGGCTTAAAATAATAGGCAAGCAGGGCGGTTACATAAGTTTGACCAATAAAACCATCAACAAAGAGTCGTTTGCAATAACACAAAACCCGACAGAAAGCGATGCTGTTTCCTTCACAAGAGATTCCAATTTGAAAATTCCTTATTGGTGGTACTTGAAATCAAACAACAATTGCAAAGGAAACTGCGAGTTTGCATCCAAAAGGTCGGACTTGAGGAGCACTGAAAACTCAATCGAGAAGCAGCTTGAAAGGTATATTGACGCGGAGTTTGAAAGCTGCCTGAAAAATTTCCAGCCGTTTGTAGACAAAGGGTTTAAGGTAACTAGGCAAGGCACAGTAAAAAGCGATGTGACAATAGGCACTGAAGATATTCTTATAATTGTAGAATACCCAATAAATGCAGAATCACAAAACACAAAATCCGATTTAAAGCAATTTGCAGTTAACGTGCCAATCAATCTTGAAAAAATCTATGATCTCTCCACAAAAATAACAAACATGGAGATAAAATACCATTACTTGGAAAGGCATATACTAAACATGATTGTAGCGTTCTCCGGTGTAGACAAGGAGAAATTGCCGCCAATGTCAGATATGCAATTCAAATTTGGCAGCTCAACAATCTGGCAGAAAAGGGATATCAAAAACAAAGTAACTGGCCTTTTGGCTTCTTACGTGCCTTTATTTCAGGTAGACGGAACAGCAAATTACGACAGGAAAATATTTGATAAGGATTTGCAGCAGAGCTTGTATGACTCGACAATAATCCCTATTGCAAATTCATCGTTTGAAAATCTCGAATCCTATTTCACCTATTTGGATTTTTGGCCGCTGTATTTTGACTTGAACTGCAATGGGGAAAGATGCGTGCCTTCTTCTTCAAATTCAGTTTTCTCATTTTTTGGAATACAGGATTACAGTTTTTCATATGACTTGTCTTTCCCGGTTTTAATTGAAGTCATGGATCCTGATGCTCTTCATGGCCAAGGTTACAGATTTAATTTCTTCATGGAAGGCAACATAAGAAACAACAAGCCAATGCCTGTTAACTTTGCTCCTTTGGAAACAGCTTCATTGTCTGAAAGATCACAGCTATGTGATTCAAGGACAAGCGGTAAGATAAAAGTCAAAGTGACTGATGCGTATTCAAAGAAGCCTATAGATGACGCCCAAATTCTTTACACATTAATTGGCGAAACCTGCTTCATATCTTCAACAAATGCTGATGGTACCATAAATGAAAATTTTCCTGTTGGAGTTGGCGGAGTCATTGACGTTGTAAAGGATCAGTATATAGGAAAATATCTGGAATTTGATCCAAAAGTCGATGTTGATGATTCGCTAAATGTTGAGCTGCAGCCGATACAAACCAAGAAAATAATTATCAAGAAAAAAAATGTGGTAAAAACTCCGGATGGCTGGAAATTCAATGATGTTGCTCAAGATTTGAACGACAAGGAATCTGCGACGACAACTATTACTAGAATCAACAGTGAAGATGAGCTTGAGTTCTCATCATCCGCTGATTACCATGGCCAGCAACCGGCGCAAGGTGAGATTGAGTTAGCGCTTGGCAACTATACTATTGACGCAACGCTTTTGCTGAGCGACAAGCTCGTTATTCCTGAAAAGGAAAAATGTGAAGGCAGTATATTGGGAATAGGCAGACAGTGCTATAAAATACCCAGAATAGATTACGGCGAGGGCTCATCTCCAGGCCAGGAGAGATTTGTGGAGGGCGGATTAAAATTAAACTTTACAATAAGTGCTGACGATATTGCAAACCATGACAGCATTGTGATTTATGTCGTGAGCGTCGATCTTGCCAATGTTCCGGAACAGGATAGGGATATTGAAGATTTAGACCAAGTCGCAAAAATCGAGGACTATTCAACCAAAAACAAGGATGTTTTAAAGCCCGTATTTGAATGAAATGGATTTAATAAAAATTGTGAAGATGATGAGGAAAAATTTTCATGAGTTTTGTGAGATAAAGCACTATAAATTTAATATTAATGATCAATTGTTTGTTGTTGATTATAAGTTGGACAATCAAATATTAAAAATTGACAAGAAAAAATGAGCAAGGCAAAATATCTCCAATTTATTGCATCATTTTTGATACTTTTAGTTATAAATCTTGCAATTTACGTGCCTGCTGCGTACGCAACAATAAACAGCGTATCTGTCAGGGGAAATGATGGTGTAGAGGGGTTTGCAAGAGCAGATGACGCGCTTACATTTACAGCTTCTGTATCTCTGCCAAGCTCTCAAACAACTAATCAAGCAACTAATCAAACTAGTAATAAAACTACCACGCAATCAACTCAAACAATCCAAATCACCAAAGATCAGGTTGTGCTTGTATCCAATAATGTTTTTGATTCATGTTCTGTTTCAAATGATGGAACAATCTGCACATTAAAATATCCGGCCAACGGAACAGCGGCATTCCAAAGCAAAATATTGCCTTACACAATTAAGTTTTATAAAGATGCTGCAAGGACGCAGCTTGATGACTCGAGGTCAAGCAATTTCATTGTTGATAACCAACCGCCTCAATTGAAACTGGAAGTGTCTAAAGGCCTTTACTCAGGACAGGAAAATGTTGTTGTTAACTATGAAATAATAGATTCTGCTTGCGAAGACCCTGCTTGCACCAACATATGCTCTGGCATAAAAAGCTTGGAACTTCATTCTTCTGACAACTCGTTCAAGCAGACAGTTGCAATAAACAAAAAAGATTGCACTTATAAATCTAGTTTGAATATAGAGAGCAAAAAATTCAAGAGCGGCAAAGTTACTTTAATTGGAACAGCAATTGATGCTGTAAATAAAGTTTCCCCGGAATCCGCAGTTGCATTCACGGTTGATTCAACTCCACCAGACATAATTGAAAATTCATTTGCCATAAAAAGAAAGGGAATACCAATAACTACATATTCTCCATTTGTTGTTGGTGTTGAAGTTTCTGTCGACATATCGGGAAATGACCTCGATACAGGTTCAGTTACAGGGGATTTTACACCATTAAATCCATCAGTGGCAGATGCAAAGGCAGCATGCTCTGCCAAAAAAACTAACTTATTCATGTGCAAATGGCTTTTTGAACTGACTCCGCCAGCACAAAACAGCGTGACAGGCAATGTAGTTGCAAACTCAACAACAAGCACTTCAACCGCATCTGATGCAACATCAAGCACAACAACTCCAGCAAAAAATCCAAATGCGATAATTATCACCGCTTCGGACATACTTGGAAACAAAGCAACTTCCACGATAACAAAAACCCTGACATTGGACGATAAAGGTCCTGTTGTCCAGTCTTTGGTAACTTCTTATGTTAAGGGTGATAAATTTTTTGCAAGGCGCGCAGGAAATGTTATAATTGCAGCATTCACTGATGCGTCTGGTGTCAGCGAGGATGGCGCAATTTTGCATGTTGACGGTTCTGCAATACCTGCAACCACATGCACCAAAGTGGCGAACTCAGTGTGCACCTGGCAAAACATCAATTTCAATTCTGACCAATCAACCATCTCAATTGAGCAAGACACAACTGATATTTTATTAAATCCTGTAAGCGAAGCAAAAAAAACTGATGTTGTTGTTGACAGCAAGCCGCCTGTTGTGAATAAAATAAATGTAACGCCAGTGGGAACTATAAGCGATTCAATTATAGATTTATTCAAGATTGGCGACAAGCTCTCTATAGTTGCAAATGTCACAGAGGAAAATGACTTGAGCGCATACGGCGACTTTTCCAGGTTTGTTGAAAAAGCAAAAAGAGTACAAGGCACCTGCGCAAGAATTGATTCCACCACCCAATTATGCAAATGGCTTACAGATGCCGTTTCAATTGAAGGCAGCGGCCAATTGAAATTCTTGTTCAATGACACGGTTGACAATCACGTCTCTGCTGTGCAGGATTTGAATGTTTTGGGATTAGAACCGTCTGCTCCGCCGGATTTCTGGGACAGCAAAGTCAGCTGCTCGCCAAAAAGCGTAGACAGGCAACTTGGAACGTTCATAAATCAAAGGGTTTATTGCGAAGTTAAATTAATTCCAAAAGTTCAGGGAGTTTCCACTTTGTTAATAAGCCAGCCTGAATGCAAAGGGGACGGAACAAAGTTGGTCCAAAGCATTGAGGCCTTCAACGTGGAAAAAGGAAGCACTTCACCATTGGTTAAGATAACCTTAAAAAAAGATCCGCTTAAAATAAATGAAGCGGAATTGAACTGCTCATTTAACATAATATCCAGGATTGGGGACAGAGTCACAAAAAATCCTGAAAAAGAATCTTCGAATTTAAGCATAGAATTTTATAATCTTCCTCTTGGAGAAGTAAGCGAGAATGTCCAGAATAAAATTGACGAAACTAAAAATGATATTAGGAATCTCAATAATTATATTGGAACTTTCAAAAAAATTTTTGATTATGCCAAAAAGATTTGTCAGTTATGGGGGATTATATATAATCTTGTGGTAATAAAATATACCATAACCATAACAAAAAAAGTGGCGGCAGATATTTCAGCTGGAAGTATTGTTGGCTCTCCTGCAACGCCAGGACTTGCTCTAGCAGGCGGAATTGCGTGCAATACTCAGCAACAGGCAGAGAGTGAGGCAGGCAAAGGCTGGAAAACAAGCGGCGGTAAATTTTGCAAGTTTGTCAATTGCCAATGGAGCCCTGGTATTTTAGGAGATTGGAGAAATTTTATGCAAAATCAATTAAATAAAATGCCAGGTGTCGAATGGCTTCCACAAGGAGCGGTCAGATACCAAAAAGAAGGAGAATTCCAAGCAGCTCAAGTTCAAGGCGGGCTTGCAGGAATGGACCCCAACAATAATTTATTCGTTGCAGTTGCATTTGGATGTATTCCTGGAATTATATCGGGACTCGACAAATTCAGACAGATAAAATGTTTATATGCTGATTGCTTGATTAACGCAGTAGCTAAAGATGGATTGCCGCCAACATCTTGCGAGGATTTGAAAAAATACACAACTTGTAAATATATTTGGGGTGAAATATTTGCAATACTGCCGTATACTGCGGCATTTGACTATATCACTGGGATAGTAAAAGAGGCATTATCAAATCCATTTTCAGCGTTTGGCTTAGGAATATCAGCGCTTTGTGAGGCTACTTGTCATGTATCTCCACCAGTATCAGCCTCAGCATACATAGCTTGTGAAGTTGGTAAAATATTTTCAAAGTTTGGCGAAGTGATAGGCAATGTAAGGAATATTTACCAGGGAGGTTTTGGACTCAATCAGGATTACTGCTCAAGAATCGATTTGGAAGAGGAACAGCAATCGTCTTCGCAAACAAATTCAAGCTCGCAATCATCGAGTTCAACCCAAACAAGTTCATCAAGT
>JAHFQL010000060.1 GCA_023259315.1 Candidatus Woesearchaeota archaeon
AGGAAAAACATCTGCCAGGGCCTTCTTTCTGCTTTTACAGGAAAAAGCAAGGATTCAACTACCATAGCCTTTAACTGAGATAGTTTATTTATATATTTTTTGAATTATAGAATTATTAATGATAAATTTATAAATAATGCAGATTTCTTTAATCCATGGATGACTACAAAAAAATATTGGAAGAGGTAAGAAAAAATCTGCCTGAAGCTGTTTTCGTAAAGGAAAGATTTGAAATACCTAAAGTCTTAGGCCATATACAGGGCAACAAAACCATAGTGTCAAATTTTCTGCAGATATCTTCGGCTTTGAGAAGGGATGTTGAGCATCTATTGAAGTATGTATTGAAAGAGCTTGCAACTCCTGGTGAAATCAAGAAAAGTGGGGCTTTAATTCTCGGAACAAAAGTTCCTGCATCAAGAATAAATGAGAAGATAAGACAGTATGCAAATGAGTTTGTTCTGTGCTTTGAATGCGGCAAGCCGGACACCCAACTTATAAGAGAAGGTGAATTGACTTACATGAAATGCACTGCTTGCGGAGCAAAAAACTTTGTCAAGACGAAGATTTAAATAAAAGTGTCATTAAATTTATCTTATGAAAAAATTTATTATGTTTTTTGTTATATTGTTATAGTTAGTCTATTAATTATTATTGGTTGTACAAAGAAAGATTTGTCAGATTCAATTATCCAGAAAATTAATGAGGGAAAACTTAATGAATTAAATGCAAAAGAAAAGGCTTATTTAGAAAACCTCAATGCAAAGGAATTTAAAGGTGAAAAATTGACGCCTAGTGAAGCAAGATTGAGTGAAGAACTTGCTAAATCTATAAAAAACAGCTACTTTTCTTCCAGATAAGTGTTTTTTTAAATCACCATTTAATTGTTTAGATTTTTCCGTATCAAAGACTAATATTCAGCTAGTTATTTCAAAATCATTTGGGTATGATTTAAAAAATGTAGAAGTAAGCATAGGTTCTTGTAAGAAAATATCAATGTTTGATTCTTTTAAGAACGGAGACGTTCATCCATTCTTGTTAGAAGATTGTAACAAAGTTGCACCTGAAGACACTGATAAAGTTCAACAGGATATTTTAATCAAATATGTAGACAATTCTGGTTCAATGATTAAATCAGAAGGAAAATTATATTCAAAAATTAAATAAAAAATTTATCCAAACCACCTTCCTAATCCTTCCTGCTTCTCCTTATCTCTTCCGAAAACTCCTTCAACTCGATTTTTCGTAAGCTCTAGAACTTGCCTCAGGTATGCTGGCAAATTATATTTTTCAGATAATGAGATTGCCGGCTCAAGATATTTGATAATAGAGCCTTCGCTCACTGTGAATATAAGCCGGCCCCCGCATGCGAGGCACTTTCCTGCCAATGGTGGCCTTCTGTATTTATCAGAGCATTTGCTGCATCTGAATTGTTGTGTGGAAAATTTCCTCAAGTTACCTTTAATGTCCCTAAGCAAATGTTTTTCTATAACTAATCTTGCAACATCTGCCGCATCAACTGCCCTTATCTTGTCTGCCAATTCCATTTGTCCTTTTAATTTGTCCTCCATTGAAGGTATTGTTTTGTAAGATGAACATTTAACTCCAGAATTTATGTCACTTATTGGATGTGTGAATTTTATTTTCATGTTTTTGTCATCCGAATTCAACAAATCAGCAAATCTGTCTATTTTTACACTCGATGGCATCTGGAATTCCTGTGCCGCTTCATAAAGCTCAAGTGTGTATCTCGGCATTATGTCAAGGTCAAATGCCATATCATCAACCTCGTTTGGATTTAATACAGAAGTTAAAACCAATGGTGCATCTTGCGTGGCGCCTCTTGTGTTGGGCAAAAATTCTTTTGAAAAATTTAAGAGAGCGTCCATAAGTAAGGTTACAGATGCTTCATCCCCATCACAATCTCTCCTTGTAGCTGCGTGGAATAATGGGTGTGCATAGAACCCCTGTGTCTTGGAAAATCCAATTATTCTTCCGACAATTCCTGCTGAAGTGTGCGGAGCTAGTGCCACCACCAGATGACCGACTAAATCTTTGCCGGATTCCATTTTATAGAATTTTTCCAGCCCGTACAAAGAAACTAAAAGTTCATCTACAAACAAGCTTGTCTTGTATAAAATATTGTCTGCTCCCAATTCTGGGGCATCTTCACATTTCGGCAAAATTATGTCTTGCGGAAATAGATCTATAACCTGCTCCGGGTTTATTAATTCTACACCACGCATGTCATTTGTATAGCCTAATTCTTTTAATTTTTCAATAGGCGTGTTTATTTCTTTTGGGGTGAAATGGGTTATTGGTAGTTGAGTCATGTCATATCTTGTTGTGCCGTCTTTATTTACTGGCACGTCGTATTTTGCCCTCAAAATCCCTTTTGCAAAGTGTTCTGGTATGTGTTTTTTATTTGATGTTCCCCTTACTCCTTTGATTAGGTCTGGGTATTGCTGTATTTTTATTTTTCTCAAAACACTTTTGAAATAATAATTGATGTCAATTCTTTGTGACTTGTATTGGGTTGCTTCCCCGTGCCTGCACTTCGTCCCTTCAACAACACCGCAAATATCGCAATGGCTGGTTTTTTGTGTTTTTTTGTCGCATTGTTCACATACCTTAAAGATAGTTTCTCTTTTGCATTGGTTACAAAAATATGTTGAGAATTCTGCTTCCACGTATCCGGATTCCATGGCGCTTTGAAATGCCCTCATTTTGCCGCCAGTTTTTCCCACTGGAAATAATGTATGTGGATCCCCTTCCATCTTCCTTACTTTTGCTTTTTCTGGCCTCCCCATCCTAGCTCCTATAAATGTTCCCGATTTGTCTCTCAATTTTATTTTTGATGTGGAATTTATTACGTCCAATGTGTCTTCTGATTCTACATTTTTGAATTTTTCGTAAAAACTTTTGTCATTGAGATTAAGAACAGCGTAGAATATTTCTCCTTCTTCTTGCTCCAGAATGGTAAATTCATTGTTTACTAGAATGTGAGGTGCCCCAATTAACTCCAAGAGCCTCTTTCCGACTTCGTTCTTTGGTAATATTATTTTATTTATATTATTTTTTTCAAACTCTATTTTTGCTGAAGTAAACCACCTCAAAAGTTCAAAAAAATCTTCTCTTGAGATTGTCTTCCAATGATAAGTGTAATGTGGATGTAATGGTACCTGCAGATTTTTGCTTAATATGATTGCTGTTCTTGCATCGGGTTTCTCAAAAAGATAATTTTTGATCAAATTTTCCAGATGCTCCTGTATTATGCCAGTCAATTGGGATAGTTTGTAGTAGTCAAGTGATCCGAATAAATTCACCATTTCTCTTTCAACTTCGAGTGCCCACCATTCTTCACAATATCCAGACGGCACCAATGCATGCGCCCTATTGTAAAAATCCCCGTAGCTTACCAACAAATCTCCCAAAAAAATGATTTCTTTTATTGAATTTGAAAATTGTTTTGCTTTTTGTTCTGTATCAATCATTACTACGCTGCCATCATTTAATTTTACTATGGGCCCTTCTATAAAATCACATATTGTGATTGCTGTTGCTTTTCCGGGTCTTTCAACTTTTAATTGTGTTCCGATTGCAATATACTTGTTAAGAATAGTCATAGTTGCTGGATGTATTGCCGTTGCTGAATATCCGGAAGTTCTGCACCTTCCATATCTTAGTCTAAACGCCCCGACAGCTGAAGGATGCCCAAGCACTGGCCTGCCGGCAACCAAATCTTGTATATAAGTATAGATTGGCACAATTCCTTTTTTTGAAAATTTTTCTTTTGCTTTTATTTCCTTTTGGAGGTGTATGAACTCCTGCAAAAATCCCCAATTATCGAGATTGAATTGTTTTTCCCATTTCTTAAGATTTAACCAAACCTTGGCAGCCTTTTGTGCGATGCACTCTCCCAAAACCAGGCATGGGCCGCTCCTAATCCTGTTTGTTTCTATCCTTTCCAAATCCTTATAGTTGGAAACTTCTAATTGTTCGGAAGGGTCTCCATCAATCTCTACAGGAAGGTTGCTGACCAAAAATCTGATTTCTTTTTCGCTTGGTAGATATTGAAGATTGGTGACTCGCTCATGATAATCGTAGAGCTCTGTGACCATCCTCCTGATTTCTTTTTCAGAAGCGTCGTAAACATCGTAGCCTAGGCTTTTTCTAATATAATCTGCAACCACTACACTTACTGCGCCAGCTGTGCCGCCGGCACTGCGTATGGGTCCTGCATACATCAAAGCAAAATATTCTTTACCATCATTTCTTTTTTTGATTTTTAGTTCCACAAAACCTTCCAATGGGGACGCGACTACTCCAAGCGTCAGGTATGCTAACCCAACCCTGATTCCTGTTTCTATGGCCTCTTTTTTTGTATCGAATTTGCAGAATTTTTCCTGTGTGGTTTCCAGAGAAATTGTCAATGCAACCCTCCAGTCAAGCTTGCCGTATATCGCTTCAAGCTCTTTTATTCTTTTTGGTATTCCCTTGTTTGTTATTTGCGGAGCTGCAACACTTACAAGTCCTTCTACCCTTTCTGCCATATTCTTGGCAAGGGGTATGTTTACGGTTTCTTCCGGATCATAGCCTTTTGCTCTTGCAAGATTGGCTATCCTGTAAGTTTCCTCAATATTTTTTGTTAGACTTTTAATGTATTTTTCTTCATTTATCATCTTACTGACCGAATTTTAATATTTTAACGTCCCTTGTTTTTAGGTTTACAATTGGCACTCTGCTTGGTTCTGGATTGTGACCAACTTTTTCCTGAAACAGCGTCTTGCCCTGCCAGCAGCTGCCGCATATCAGAGTAGTATTTCTATAGTTTGCAGTTACTGATTTATGGATGTGGCCGCTTAAAAGAAAATCTGGAATTTTTTCTATAACTAGTGGATCTTTTTTTGCGTCTGGGATGTAAAGAGTTGATGTGTGTGTTGGTGCCAGATGTCTTCTTTTCAGCAGAAATTTCATTATTAGGTCTGCCCTGTCGTAGCCGCCCTGATTTCTCAACGAATCAACTTCAGCAACAAAATAATCAAACGAGTAGCCGTGGTACATAAGCACATCAAAGCCGGTAAAATTGTCCGTGGAATTTATATTAATCAAAGCTGGATTAGAAACCATTATTGCATTATTTAGTTCGTACATCGGCTTTGCATAGTCTCTTGATAAAACTGGTTGGGGTTCTGATATTCTCATAGCATCGTGGTTTCCAGGGCAAATGATCAACGGTATGTGTTGTGGTATCTGCTTCAATAATTCTGCGCATTCTTTGTATTGTTGGTAAATATCTTTTATTATTAGCTCCTTTTCTTGTTCTGGGTAAATACCACACCCATCAACTAGGTCGCCTGCAATAAATATGTAATCAACGTTTTTTGCGATGTTTTTTTGCTGTTCATTTCCCATTTCTCCATTTATCCATCTTAAAAATTTCTCAAAATCTTCAGGCAAAAATTTTGACGATCCCACATGTAAGTCGGATAAAAACAGTGCGTATTTCTCTTCATCATATTTTTTTAATTCTTTGTTGGTTGGGGTATCTGGCCATATTATATTGTTCGCAAAAATCAGTGTGTCTACGTTAACTCCTACAACACCGACGACTTCATCCAAAACAATGTCTTTGGCCTCGTTAAACAAAGATGGTTTGTTTTTATTCACCAATACTCTTCTTGCACCTGTTGGGTCTTCAAGAACAAACAAAAGGTTGCCATTTTTTGTTGTTTGTTTATCGTTGACTAGCCCAATTATAGTTACTGGCTCTTTGTCTTTCCGGTTTATAATTTTACTAATAGAGGTTGTATTCTTAAGCTCTTGCCTTTGCTTTAGTATTTTTTCTAGTGTTTTGTATCTGTTGTTGAAATAATCAATAAAATCCTGCGGTTCCCTTTTTTTTGATTCTTCTTTGTAAGAGATTATTATTTTTATTTTGTTTTGGTTTAAAATATCTTGTTGTATAGTTTGTTTTGTTTTTTGTGGTTCCACACCAATCAAGTCATTTAGGTCTCCGGCAACCGCGAGATTTTCTATTTTCTGTGTTTTTAATACTTCAAATATTCTGGAAATTTGATCTTCATCTCCTATATCTCCTATTTTTCTCAATAAATCCGAGCTTATTAATATCCCATTTCTCAGAAATACATTGATGATTTCACGTTTTTTCCTGATGAATTCTTGCTGCATATTCCCACAAACTAAATTTTGATATTTTCTTCTAACATATTTTTTATTTTTGGTAGCAAATTTTCAGGTATTTCTATTGAAATGTCTCTGGTTCTACCATATCTTCCCTTTGAAATCACTTTAGCGTTCACTATGCCAATCATGTCGAACTCAGATATTATATCAGAAATCCTTCTTTGTGTAAGAATGCTGGTGTTTGTCTTGTTGCACAGTGACTTATATATTTCATAGATTTCTCCTGTGAATATGTTACTGTTTCTGTTAGATTTTATTAATAGCATCGAGTACAGAACTATTTGGTATTGTTTGGGTTGGGTTGTTATAATATCCATAATCCTGTCTCTATCAATTTTCTCTTCTGCCTCGTCAATGTGTGGTATTGTGATTTTTTTTGAATTTCTCCTGTCTGCGATTTCTCCTGCAACCCTCAATAATTCCAACGCCCGCCTTGAATCTCCATGGTCTCTGGCAGCATAAGCTGCACATTTTTCTATAACCCCCTGCTCTAAAACGCCTTCGTTAAATGCCAATTCTGCCCTTTCACCCAATATTGATTGGATTTGTGGTGCGTTGTATGGTGGAAAAACAATTTCTTCTTCTGATAAAGAAGACCTCACCCTTGGGTCAAGATTATCAACAAACATTATATCATTAGAAATTCCGATTATTGATATTTGTGATCCTGTGTTTTCCTCATTTATTCTCGTTAGATTGTACAGCGCATTGTCTCCGGTTTTGTTGACAAGCTGGTCTATCTCATCTAGAACCAAGATGTGGTTTTGGTATTGTTTGTTTAGTGCTTTAAAAAATATTCTATATACCTCTTCCGTTGGCAAGCCCGTTGGAGGAATTGACTTACCTAGTTCTCTGGCAAGCTGCGCTATTAACCTATATTCTGTGTCTGTGCTTCTCTTAAGTTTGCAATTGATGTAAATTACTTTTAGTGGAACGTTTTCCCTTTCTGCCATTTCCATTAATTTTTTAATTGTGAATTTGGTTGTGAGTGTTTTTCCTGTGCCGGTCTTGCCATAAATGAATATGTTGGAGGGTTTGTCACCCCTCAATGCTGGCGCAAGAATATTAGCCAATTGTTTTGTCTGTTCTTCCCTGTGTATGATGTTTTCTGGAATATAGGTCGATTGAAGGACTTTTTTATCAAAAAATACACTTCCTTTTCTTAGAAATACTTCAAAGAACGATTCCAATCCCCCTTCTTCCATGATTTTCCAATCGAAACGGTGGTATTTAAATATTTGGTTTTATTATGCCACCCCACCATTTCCTATGGAAAACCCGTTCCAGTTTTATTTGTATTTATAATTATAATATTTCTATATAGAAAATAATAATAATGAATAATTTTAAAA
>JAHFQL010000061.1 GCA_023259315.1 Candidatus Woesearchaeota archaeon
ATTATTTTTCCTTTCTCCTTAAAGGATTTTACAAGATTAGATACTTCAATGTAGTTCATAATTTATTGAATATTGGATACAATTTAAATATTTGGTTTGTGAAATTAAAGAAAAATAAATTTGGGAAGTTGAAGTGCAACGCGGCTCGAGCGCAACGAGAGAGTTTTGCTTAACATATGCGCGCTGTTAAACTCCTTTTGAGTTACGCAGTCCTCAAAAGTTGCGTCCGCAAAGTAAATTTGAAGTTCCGTGTTCTATAAAATGAGCGAAGCGATACGTAAAGAACAAGTATCAAAGGGCAGTTTTCCGTTCGTTAAAAAGAGAAAAGTTTATATATTAGTTGTTATATCAATAGATATAACATGGCTGAATCAATTTTAATGAGGAGAGAGGATATTTTGAGATATCCAAGGCTGGATACTGTGCTTATGGTAGAAGATTTTATAAAAAAGCATGATGGCGATTTTAAAAAGAGAAAATTATGGGAATCTCTTCCTAAAAAAATGATGTATCAAACATTTTGTGTTGTTATTGATTATTTAGTGTATTCAAGAAAAATCTCAATAGATGCAGAAGGAAAAATAGGTTGGATTTACTATCCTGAAATCGCTAGAAAATACTATGAAAGAAAGGATTTGGGAAGAAGAAAATGAAACTACCATCAACAATAAGATTTTTTGATGATAATATAAAGAAAGCATTTTACAAATTGGAAAATGGGGATAATTCTGAAAAAGAGTTATTTCATTTGATGAACCAAGCAATGAATAACATTGAACAAAATGCTTTTTGTGGAATCCAATTGCCGAAAAGATTGATTCCAGAAGCGTATGTAAAGAAAAATATCAAGAATCTCTGGAAATATGATTTGCCACGTGGTTGGAGATTAATGTATTCAATTGTAAATGAGGAATTGGTTGTCGTAAGTATTGTTCTTGAATGGTTTGAACATAAAGAGTATGAAAGGAAGTTTAAGTATTGATGTATGCAAGCCTCGCTTAATTTTGGATTGAATGTACATTAAAAAAATCAACGCTTTTTTATAGCGTCAAAAATTCTGCCCATATAACGCTCATTTCTCTCATAACTTACACGCATCGCGTTTAATATTCTTTGTGTTTCTTGCTTTAAAGTAGGTATGCCTTTTCTATTTTCATCTTCAGATACTTCTTTAATAATATCCCTTAATAATTCGTCAGTAACCATAACGATTGAATTATCTCTTGAAGTTGGGGATTGCAGAATTTTAATAAGACCATATCTTTCCAGAACTTTATCAATAATAAAATTTGGATTTTTAGATGAATCGCGATATTCCTCCGTGGTTATGGCAGGCATCACAACATTGTTTTTATATAACTCACTAGAAACACTTTCCATTTAGGGTTTGGGGAATTATATAGTAAATTCTAATTTTTTAGGAGATTCATTATATCTTTTACGAAGCTCCGAAGCGTCAACATTACTATAAAGACAATAGCTATCTTTTATGAAGAAGTATATATCGATCGAAAAAGCCTTTGAACTCTCTTTTAAAACCCCCACCATGTACCAAGGATGATCTTTTAAATCTTCAGCGACTTGTCTTGATTTTGGATAAGTAAGATTGTATAAAATTCGAAGTTGGATTCTATTGCCGCGTCGGTCATCTTTCATTGGAAAATCGCAATACAAAATTGCATATTTCTCGGTCAGTTGCACACTAAAATTTCTGTTTCCTAGATGTCCCATATCTTCTGTTATATCAGTAGTCCTTGTAAGTTCCGTGTGCTGTCCGCCAAAGGTATGATTATCTTCTTCACCAGAGTCTATTCTAACAAAACCCATATTACCATCTTTCAATTTTTTTAGGTCGAAACAAGTTGTCGAATTTCTATTATCATTCCCATCTCTGTTGTATCGATAATTATCAAATTGTTCCTGGGTTTGTATATCTTTTCCGTTAGGTGGATCAGTCTCAAGCATAGGAAAGTATCGTAATAAAATGGTGCCATCAATTATGCCATTTAAAATCTTGGCGTAAAATTCTTTAAATTTTGGTCTTGGATTTCCATTTTCTTCATATAATAACTTTTCAACATAACTAAGTCTTAAAGAAGGCATATTACCAGGAAACACTATTTTGCTGAATGTTTTAAATAGTTCTCTTCTACGTTCTGCTTCTTGGATTTTTCCTTCGACATATTTTCTAAGATAGTATTCCTTTTTTTCCTTAAAAGCTTGCTGATTACCCAATTTTACATACTCCTCCCAAGCTAAAACTTTTCCAAGTCTGAGTCTACGTTTGATTCTTCCTAGAAAATTTCTATCTCCTTCAAACATTCTTTGTGCAATAGTATGAGCATGTTCAGCCAACTCCCTGGCTAACACTGGCAGAGAAGCATAATTTCTCCAAAACTCTTCTTCCAGAGTGTCAGCATTACTTTTATGTTTATCTTGACTTGCTGTGCCTGAATCATATCTTTCTATGATGCCGTTGATTTCTTCAATATATATCTTAAAAATATCAAACCATCGTTCCGGTCCTAATTTTTCAATTTCTTTAATTTGTGCTTTCTGGGCTTTCTGCAATAACGCATCTGGATTAGCAATTAATTCTCTAAATTCTCTTCTAAACTCTTTATAATCTACTGCGTTTACATCATGCAGTTGCTTATGTTCTTCATAAAACAATTTGATAATAACAAGAAGAATATGTCTTAACTTATCCAAATCTTCAAATTCTGTCCAGAGATAAGCGTGGTCATCAATCCATTTTGCGTAAATCTTGTGGAGAACTTTTTTATCTTCTTCAAGAAATTCCAGAATTTGCTTTTTTAATCTTTCCATCAATAAGATTTTTCAACAAACTTCTATTTAATATTTACTATTTAAAATCACAACAATGAAATATTTCGGACGGAAAACTGCCCCCATCTCATTTAGGGCTTCAAATTTATTGAGTTTAACAAATATCAAATGCACTTTTATTGCGCTTAATTTACAATAAAAAAAGTTCTAATGTATTTACTTTTATTCTATCTCCCTTATCTCTAAAACGTCAACATTCTTCTTTGGATTAACGTCGGAGACAATTATTACTTTTTCGCCACTGGCTAAAAATTTTTTCTCTTTTAATACTTTTATGGCGTTCTTTGCCATTGCATCAAAATTACCAGAAAAGTTGGTGCTGAATGGGAAGGCACCCCAATGCATCAACATCTTCCTTTTGACATTATTGTTGTGCGTAAAAACTAATATATCCACGTTGGGCCTTCTTTTTGTAACAAGGCTGAGCAATTTGCCTGTTTTTGAAAAGACCAAAATTGCCTTTGCATCCAAGTTTTCGGCGTTTATGCAAGCGCCTAGTGTGATCGCCTCCTTCACGTCTCTTGTTTTTATAGTGCCAAAACTAAATTTCAATTGTTTCTGCGTATTTTCTGCTATCAAATGCATTGTTTTTATACATTCAATTGGGTAAACACCTTTTGTTGTCTCCCCTGAAAGCATTATGCAGTCTGCTTTCTGGAAAATAGCGTTTGCAACGTCTGTAACCTCAGCCCTTGTAGGCCTGGGATTTTGTATCATTGACTCAAGAAGATGCGTTGCGATTATCACTGGCTTGCCAGCTTCTATGCACTTGTCAACCATTAATTTTTGGACAATAGGGATTTCTTCAATCGGGATTTCAACTCCAAGATCGCCTCGGGCGACCATAATCCCATCTGCTTCGTTTATGATTTCATCCATGTTTTCAATTCCCTCTTGGTCTTCTATCTTTGCGATTATCATGGCTTCTGACTTGAAACCTTCTAGTAATTTTCTCATCTGTCTTATGTCCTCTTTTTTCCTGACAAAAGACTGCGCGACAAAATCCATTCCTAGTTGTGAACCAAGCTTCAAATCATTTATGTCTTTTTTTGTTATTGATGGCAAGTCAGTCCTTATGCCCGGCATGTTTATGCTCTTTCTTTTTCCAAGCGAGCCTTTGTTTAGGACTTTGCAATTTATATTATAAGGGCCTACCTCGAGAACTTCTAAAGCTATAAGCCCATTGTCTATCATCAACACATTTTTTTTCTTTACTTTGTTTATCAGATTCTGGTAATCTATGAAAGTATGTTTTTCACCTTCCTGTATGTCGCATGCGCTGCTCACCGCAATCTTGAAGAAATCGCCAACTTCAAGTCCGTATTCCGTGCCGCTTGTCCTTACTTCAGGCCCTTGTGTGTCAAACATAATTCCTATTGGGAACTGCATTTTTTGGCTTACATTTTTTATTCTATCTACAACCATTGAAGTCCATTCCCTTGTCCCGTGGGACATGTTGATTCTTGCAATGCTCATGCCTGCTTCAGCAAGATTTCTTATCATTGCTTCGCTTTCTGTACTTGGGCCAATAGTGGCAATTATTTTGGTTCTTCGCATAGATAAAGATAAAATAGAAGTTGATTTTTAAAGATTGTGGAACTATCAGCTTTGCCTCAAAACTGCCACTTGCCCCAAAAGTAGAGGTTCTGCCTCAAAAGTCAATCGTCTGCCCCAATAGTCAAGGAAAATTAGGACTTATGAGGCAAAGCTAGTTCAACCGCAAAGTTTAAATAATTACAATATTTTAGGAGGACAAAATGAAATTCAAAGCAAAGTTGAATCAAGAGTCCAAAGCTTAGAAGAGAATAAAAGAAATTAATTTTTCCTTGCGAATTTCGCAATGTCTACCATTTTTATATATTGTAACAAGACACTTTCTTCTTACAACTTCGCTGAGCTGCCTTATGATTTTCTGTATAGAAAACTTTTTTAACATCAAGTCTCTACGCTTCCTATAGGTCGTGGCTGGTCTGATGGAAATCACCTCTGCTCAAATTGGTTGATTCTTCACAACCACTCACACCTTAAACTAGCATTCTTAGAACTTGAATATATATTTTTAACTATTTATTCGAAAAACTCGGGAAAAGACAGGAAAATCCGCATAAAATAAAAAGATTTAAAAATAGTCAGTGTTTCTTAATATTCATGATAGCAGAAAATGCTTTTAGAAATATTGCAATCAGTTTTATTATAGCTATCATCATAATTATTATTTAAAGGCCCAAATAAATATTCTAGAAGGGCCTGAGCAAATTGCTTAGAGATAATTCTAGGATATTAAAAAATTAAATTTGACGGAGGACAAAATGCCATTAAACGGTGTGGAGGTTTTGGAAACTGTAAGGGATTGCGCACAAAGTCCCGATGTTGAAATAAAAAGCGTGGAAGACGCTTTATCGATTATAAATATAATGGACACGCTAGGTTATGCAGATATAATAGAGGCAGGATTTGCAGGAGCACATCCAATTTATGATACCATTACGAGAGAAGCAACACAGATGGGGCTTAGCGCTAAGGTGGCCACCTTTGGAAGATTGAGGGCACCGAATACTTCAGTTGATGATTTTAGTAGAAATCCTTTCATAAAATACATTCTGGATTTGAATACTCCAGTTGTAGTTTTGGTTTACAAATCCTGGGACTATCAAGTTCCTACAGTCGGGGCAACTTTAGATGAGAATCTTAAAATGCTTGAGGACACAGTAAGATTTTTTGTTAAACATGGCAAAGAAGTTATTGCAGATGCAGAGTTTGCTACAGGCGCGTTTTTGGGCAAAATACAAAAAGGGGTTGAGCCTAATCTTGAATATCTTTTGTATTCTATGAGGATTGCCAAAGAAGCAGGCGCAAGAAAAATTGTGCTTTGCGATACAGAAGGAAAAATATTACCTCCTAATGTAGGCCCTCTTGTGAATGCTGCCATTACTGCACTAGGTGATAGAAAATATGTTGGCTTTCATGGCCATGATGATCATGATGTTGGAAGCGCGAATAATTATTTGGCAATAATGTCTGGCGTATCGCATGTGCAAACCACTTTCCTTGGTCATGGAGAAAGAACCGGAAACGTAAGTTCAATAAATATGTTGGGTCTTTTAACTTCACCCTATCAAAGCAACCCATTAAAATTTGATATGACTCGCTTTAAAGAAGCAGCTGAAGTCATACACTTGCTTTTGACAGGCCGTCGATTGCCTAGCGATACCCCTTTTGTTGGAAATAATGCATTCACTCATAAAGGTGGAATGCATGGAGATGGAAATTTAAAATTGGATGACGCATATAACGCCCGTGACCCTGCAGAATTTGGAAACAAAGAAATATACCCAATTACTGACCAAGGAGGAACCGCTCATGTCGCATTAGCATTAGGTCTTGACAAAAGAGACCAGGTAGTAAGAAAAGTCTACGAAGCAGCAATGGGCCTTGTAGATGAAGGATACAAGTTAGAGCAATATCCAGCATTCCTCAAGCTTCTTGCAGCGAGAGCAAGAGAGGGTTACCAACCCCCATTTAAAATTATAGAAGATGCTCTGGATGAGAGCAGCCATGATGGAACCGTTAGTGATTACGCGCGGTTCAAAGTTGATGTTAATGGTCAACTTTATAAAATAAAAAAAGCGCAGGGCGCAGGTCCTGTCGACGCAATTATTAAACCATTGGAAACCATTTTGAGAAGGCATTTCAGTTTGCCTACTTTTGACTTTAGGTTTGAGACGGATACGATACGGGGAAAGAAAAGTTCACAAGTTGTTTTAGGTGAGGCTTCATTCATAGTACCAAATGGCGATATTCCTAAGGTTTACACGATGCCGGGCATTTCATCTTCGATTACACAAGCCGGCATTAAAGCTATTACTGCTGGTCTGGAATATATGATTTTACAAGGCAAACATTAGAAAATAAATTATAAATTTTCCTAAACCTAGTTTATTTCCAAAACTTTAATCTTGAAATATTGGGGATTTCAATTTTCGGCAGAAATATTATTAGGGAGTCGGCTCTGAATATTTTGCTATGTGTTCAAGGCGTGGCTTAGCTAATGTTACATAATCGCTTGTTTTCAAGGCCATTGAACGATCCAAGCGAGCTGCATTGAAGAAAATTTCGTCGTTTTTCAACAGTGATGGATCAACAATTAATTCCAGTTCAGGATTAAAAGAAAATGGAAGAATCGTGCCAGCAACACTGCCTGCCAGTCTTTCTGCAATTTCTGGAGTAGCAAAAGAGATGTATGTGCCATGAAATAATTCTTTAACTGCATTTAGATCTATTCTCGCATCGCCTGGGACAACACCCAAAACATACCTCGTTGCGTTCTTTCCAATCTTTACCATCATAACAATGCACTTTGCCGCTTGTGAGACTTTGTTGCCACGCATTGGGCTGACAATTTCAGTTCGACCTTCTGGCGGATGGTCAATCAACTTATATTTTGTTTTATGTTGTTCGAGAAATTCAATAAGTTGCACGTAGGTATTATTCATTGTCATAAATTAGTGTAGTCGAATATGGACTAATTCCCAGCTCTATGGTGCGATCTCAGGCTAGGCCTTATTTTCTCTGCGCCTTTGCCTTTATGCAAAAGTCCCCTTCCCCTTTTTCCTGCGCTTGTAAGGCCTCTTTCTGAC
>JAHFQL010000125.1 GCA_023259315.1 Candidatus Woesearchaeota archaeon
AGAACAAACCATGCTACGCTTCAAAGAAGAAGAGAGCAGGCACTTCAGAGCGGAAACCTAGAGAATGGTTTGGTTCTTCAAAAAACGATAGGCCAATTAGTTCAAGACGGCAAAATAAAAATTTAATTATAAATTATTTTGTTTATATTAATACTCAATCTTTCCAAAACCTTTAAATAAATCTCTCATTTGCCTTGGCTTATGGCAAAAACATTTTCAGGCTCTTCAAACATTGGGGTAATTGGAATGGAGTGGGGCGATGAAGGCAAAGGCAAAATAATTGATTTCTTGGCCGATAAGGCAGATGTTGTTGCAAGATTTAATGGTGGAAACAATGCAGGCCACACTATTGAGGTTGGAAATAATAAATTAGTTGTCCATTTGGTTCCCTCTGGAGTAATGTACGAGAACAAATTAAAAATAATCGGAAATGGGCTTGTTGTTGATCCGAAAGTCTTGGTTTATGAAATTAAAAATCTGGAAAAAAACAAAATCCAAATTTCTCCGGAAAATCTTGTAGTGAGCGAGAATGTCCATGTCATTCTGCCGCGCCACATCGAGGAAGACAAGAAAATCGGCGGCAAGATTGGTACAACGGCGAGGGGCATTGGCCCTGCTTACACAGACAAGGCAGCCAGAATCGGCCTGAAAATGTACGAGTTTGTTGATGACGCATTATTCAAAAAAAGATTTGGCTCGGAAGAATTTTATCAGGAATACAAGCAGTACGCGCAGGTATTGAAGCCATATGTCAATGACACAATTTCCATAATGAACGAATCATTGGATAAAAATAAAAAAATATTGTTTGAGGGCGCTCAAGGTACTTTGCTCGATGTTGATTTCGGCACGTATCCATTTGTCACGTCTTCAAGCGCAACTGCAGGCGGAATCTGCACAGGTCTTGGAATTTCTCCAAAAAAAGTCCAGAGCGTTTTGGGGGTTTGCAAAGCATACAAAACAAGGGTTGGCTTGGGCCCGTTTCCTACAGAAATCACCGGAGCATTGGGGGAAAAAATAAGAAAAATCGGCAAAGAATTCGGCTCGACAACAGGGCGAGAAAGAAGGATTGGCTGGTTTGATACATTGATTGGAAAATATGCAGTGATGATCAATGGGATTGATTCGATTGCGATGACCAAGCTTGATGTCTTGACAACACTTGAGAAATTGAAGATATGCGTCGCTTACAAATACAAGGGAAATGTGATAAAAAACTTCACCACCAATATGAAACTATTGCAGAACTGCGAGCCGGTCTACGAAGAGATTGATGGCTGGTGGGACGATTTGACAAAAATAAAAACTTACGACCAGTTGCCAAACAACGCGAAAAAATACTTGAGGAGGATTGAGGAATTGCTGAAAGTCCCGATTTCAATAGTCTCTGTAGGCCCAAGAAGAGACCAGACGATTGTCACAAGGCCGGAGTTTTTGTTTTAAATATTATCGCAAGATTTTTATATTATACCGTTAATAAACTGGCATGCTTGACAATGTCTATATAACAATCCTGTTTGTTGCAGCATTAATGTTTCTTGATTATTACTTGACTATAAAAAGTCTCAAACTTGCTGAACAAGGTTATACCAAACATATAAGATTAGAAACCTTAGAGCTAAATCCCAGTCTCAGAGGCAGTGTTGACAGGAAAAAGTATAACTGGAAACATTTTCTGGGCGTAATTTTTGCGGCAGTAGTAATTTATTTCTTTTATTATTTGGCCAAGAATAATCTCGTATTCAGCATGGATACTTATTTTATGTTCCAAGGAATGATGCTTTCTATTTTTATTTTTATAAATGCAAGCCACATGAGAAACTTGATTGTTTTTAGCACAATCAAAAAAGATAAAACTTTGCTTTCCGGAAAACTAAAGCAAAAGCATTTATTCTCATTAAAATCAACAATGGCAGATGCCATCAAAGTATTTGTCATATTGATTTCTCTTTTCTTGTTCTCGCCTTCGTACTTCACTTTTGGCTTTGCTACAGGGCCTTTGCTTCTTGT
>JAHFQL010000062.1 GCA_023259315.1 Candidatus Woesearchaeota archaeon
TTGTTCAATTTGATTATTAGTTTACACTTTAATATTTGATAAGATTTCTCTTCTTTTGAGGTGTTTTTAATGGAAAAATTAAACGAAAAAAAAGAAAGTGGATAATACAGCAGTTTAGAAGTGGCAGAAGTGCTACTTCAATAGCAAGAATACAAAAAATCAGCAGACAACTAGTTTACAAGAATTTGTAAAGTGGTATAATGGGGAAAGGATACATCATGCTCTGGAGTATAAAACCCCAGAAGAAGTTTACATAGAAAAACTGTAAACTGATTACCGAATTGTAAACCAATTACCGAATTATACAACTGAGCTATAAAACCATAAGTCTTTTATATTAGTACAGACAAAAATAATAAAAAAAGGTGATATTTTGGCTGTAGAACTTATAAAGACAGGCACGCCTGGACTGGACCATATCCTTAAAGGCGGTCTAAGAAAGAACTCTTCAATTCTTGTGACAGGGGCTCCTGGGAGTGGCAAAACATTGCTTGCTTTGCAATTCATTTATTATGGCGCAAAAGACCAAAATGAGAATGGCATTTTTATCACAACAGAAGAAAGCCTTGAGGTAATAAATCAAAGCGCAAAAAACCTTGGCATGGATCTTGAACCAATGATTAGCAAAGGTAAAATATTCTTTGTGCAAAAGCCTTTGGTATCCTTAAAAGGAGGCATAGCGTCTATTAAGGGCATGATTGAGGCAATAAAGAAGAATAATATAAAAAGAGTCGCTCTTGATTCATTGGTATTTTTTGATTATCTTTACCCAAGGTTTAACGGCAACAAAATAGAGTTTAGAAGACAAGTTTTGATATTCATAAAGGAGATGAGAAAATCTGGTGTTACCTTTATGGCAGTTTCTGAAAAGCCTGTGACAGATTTTGACAAACTGAAATTTGATGTGATGGATTTTGTTTTTGAAGGTATAATAATACTTTCAAGGATAAGGAAGGGTTCTTATTTTGAGAGGGTAATCACAGTTGTAAAGGTGAGGGGACAAGACCACAGCCTGGATGCTTACCCACTTAGTATAGGGCCTGAAGGGCTAAAGGTTCTGTATGACCAAACACCGTTTTCTTTGGTTGAGAAAGAGGAAAATTCAGGGTCTAAGTAGTTAATTCAAGTTCCTTCTTGCCAGCCTTCCAGATATTTTTCCTGTTCTTTGGTGGGAGTATCAATGGATATTTCCATGGCTTCCAGCTGTAATTTCGCTATTTCATCGTCTATTTCTTCTGGAAGTTGTATAACTTTTGGCTTCAATTTTCCATTATTCTTAACAACGTATTCACAAGCTAAAGCTTGTCCACAGAAGCTTGTAGCCATGACCTCGCTAGGGTGACCCTCAGCCATAGACAAATTAACCAAGCGGCATTGGCCTAATGTTAAAACTTTTCTACCGTTTTTTAATGTAAATTCTTCAACGAATGGTCTAACTTCTCTTACACTTTTAGCTGAATTTTTTAATCCTTCATAATCTATTTCGATGTCAAAATGCCCAGAATTTGCTAGAATAGCTCCATTCCTCATTTCATTTATATGTTCAACTTTTATCACGTGCTTATTGCCAGTGACTGTAATGAATATTTCACCGATTTTTGCGGCTTCTTTTATTGGCATTACCCTAAACCCATCAAGAGATGCTTGCAAAGCCCTGAATGGATCAATTTCTGTAACTATAACATTCGAACCCATCCCTTTTGCTCTTAGAGAAACTCCTTTGCCGCAGCTTCCGTAGCCGCAAACAACAACATTTTTTCCAGCAAATAAAATATTTGTTGCCCTTAAAATTCCGTCGACAGTTGATTGCCCCGTCCCATAATAATTATCTAACAAATGTTTTGTTTTATTATCATTTACTGCGATCATTGGGTATTTTAATGCATTATCTCTTTCCATCGCACTTAACCTGATAATTCCGGTTGTTGTTTCTTCGCATCCCGCAATAATATCTTTGATTAGATAACTATGTTTTTTATGAATCTCAGAAACCAAATCACAACCATCGTCAATTGTTATATTTGGCTTAAACTCAATAACATAATTCAAATATCTGTAGTAATCCTCTTTTGTTTCGCCCTTGTAGGCCCATACTTTTACATTTTCTTTTGCAAGCGCTGCAGCAACATCATCTTGCGTGCTTAAAGGATTGCAGCCCGTAATTGCTACCTCTGCGCCTCCTGCAATCAAACTTCTGACCAAAACTGCTGTTTCTTTTGTTACGTGAAGAGCCATTCCGATGCGAATGTTTTTCAAAGGCTTTTCTTTCTGGAATCTTTGCTTTACTTTCATTAATGACTGCATCCTCGATTCTGCAATATCAATATTTAGCTTTCCCTGCTCTGCTAGTTTTATGTCTTTGGCCTCATAATTTGTCCCTTTGTCCATGAAATTCACCAAGAAGAGAATCCTGTAGACATTTATATATTTTTTTTGTAAAAAATTGAAAAATTTCCAATAATTTTTATAAATATTGGACAAAAAACGAAAAATTTAAATATAATATAGAAAAATTAGTTTTTTGCTGAGGTTCTCTGACTTTTCCCTTAGCACTTTCTAGCAGAGGGCCCTCACATCCCCCCATGTTAGACGAAAAAGATTACAAAATTATCGATATTCTGAAACAAAACTCTCGCGAGCCTATAAGGGAGATTGCAAAAAAAACAAGGATAAGGCCCAGCACAATACACCAACGGATACAGAAGCTCATAGGGAATAAAATAATTGAGAAATTTACTATAAAACTGAACAATAAGGAAGTAGGAGAAAATTTTATTGTGTTCATGCTTGTGAAGGGAGGAACAACAGAGTACATTGACAGCAAAATTCTTCACGACAAACATGTAAAGGAAGTATTTGGAATTACGGGAGAATATGATTTACTAATAAAGCTTAAATTTGAGAATGTTGAGGAATTACACGAATTCGTCTTAAATTTCAGGAAAGACAAGAGAGAAATACAATCCACTATGACTATGGTTGTGACAACAAATCTAAAAGAAGACGTCTGATTGAAACGGTATGGCCAATTTAATCAGATTATACAATATTACACCCATTCAACTATGCTGTTCATGGGTCTCGTATTGTTGATAAATGATTTTAGGCTGATCTTATCAAATTCTCTATAAAAAACTTTATAAACCCCTTAATTTTTCCAATCAAAATGGAATTTTTATTGATGATAGTGCTTATAATCAGCATTTTGGCTTTGCTTTTTGCTGGCTGGCTCACAAGGCAAGTTCTTAAAAAAGATACTGGTACAGCAACGATGCAGGAAGTCTCAAATGCGATTAAGATTGGTGCTGAAGCTTTCATAAAAAGGCAATATTCAACAATTGCAGTTCTCTCAATTGTTCTTGCAGTTATTATCTATGGAATATATGCATTCCTTGGAAAAACCGATTTGGGCTGGAGAACTTCAGTTGCATTCTTGTTTGGCGCCTTTAGTTCAGGCCTGGCAGGAATTGTTGGAATGTGGGTTTCTATCAGAACTAACATAAGGACATCAAGCGCTGCCAGAAGAAGCTTGAACGAGGCATTTGTCACAGCCTTAAGGGGCGGCGCAGTTACTGGAATTGTTATAGTTGCAATGTCATTATTGGGAGTTTCATTAATATATTACTTCTTCAGCCTGGGCGCGCCACAAAAAGAAATTCCTTTTTTGATTGTTGGTTATGGCTTTGGCGCTTCTTTTGTTGCTTTGTTTGCGCAATTGGGAGGCGGCATTTATACCAAAGCAGCGGATGTGGGCTCTGACTTGGTTGGCAAAGTTGAGAAAGGCATTCCAGAAGATGATCCAAGAAATCCTGCAGTTATAGCTGATTTAGTTGGTGACAATGTGGGTGATTGCGCCGGAAGGGGGGCTGATTTGTTTGAAAGCACTGCAGCCGAAAATATTGGCGCAATGATTTTGGGAGTTGCTTTGTTTCCTGTTTTTGGATTGAATGGAGTTTTATTTCCGTTAGTTGCAAGAGCATTTGGATTAATCGCAAGCATCATAGGTGTTATGTTTACAAAACTTAAGAATGAATCTCAAGACCCAATGACGGCATTGAACAAGGGATATTATATTACAAGCGTATTAGCCGCACTTGGATTTTTTATTGCAGTAAAATGGCTCCTTAAGGGAAATATGTGGTTCTTTGCAGCAGGATTGGTTGGAATTATAACAAGCATTTTGATAGTTTTGATAACTGTTCGTTACACAGACCACAAATACAAGCCGGTTAAAGACATAGCAAAGGCATCGCAAACAGGCCACGGCACAAACATAATAACTGGATTTGCTGTTGGAATGGAATCTACTGCAATGCCGGCAATTGTTTTGTCAGCAGCTTTATTATCAGCTTACTGGCTCGGAAAATCAAGCGGATTTCCGCACGGTGGCTTGTATGGGACAGCAATCGCAACAATGGGAATGCTCGGAACTGCCGCTTACATATTGGCCATGGATAATTTTGGACCTATAACGGATAATGCCGGCGGAATAGCTGAAATGTCAAAAGCTCCAGAGGTAGTAAGGAAAAGGACAGACAGATTAGACGCTGTTGGAAACACAACAAAGGCATTGACAAAAGGGTATGCCGTTGGAAGCGCTGCGCTTGCCGCATTCTTGCTGTTTAGTGCTTATCTCGACGATATCGCAAAATACCTCCATGTTACATCTGTCGCAATTGATCTTTCAAAGATTCATGTTTTTGTTGGCGGCTTAATTGGAGCAGCATTGATATTTTTGTTCAGTTCATTGGCAATAAGGGCAGTTGGAGACGCTGCTTACTCAATTGTAAATGAGGTCAGAAGACAATGGAAAACAAAAAAAGGCATAATGACAGGAAAGGAAAAGCCGGATTATGCAAAAGTTGTAGACATTTGTGTCAAAGCTTCATTGAAAAAAATGATTTTGCCAGGGCTTCTTGTTGTTGTGGCAACAGTTATTGTTGGAATGACCTTAAAGTATGAGGCTGCCGGGGCATTTTTGATGGTTGGCACTATAACTGGAATCTTGATGGCGTTATTTTTAAATACAGCTGGAGGCGCCTGGGACAATGCAAAGAAATACATTGAAGAAGGAAATTATGGAGGCAAAGGTTCTGAGACACATAAAGCTGCTGTGACTGGGGACACTGTTGGCGACCCTTTTAAGGACACTGCAGGACCTTCATTGCATGTTTTGATTAAATTGTTGTCAACTATAACCCTTGTTCTGGTGCCATTGTTTGTTTGAATTGATATTCTCTGATTTCTAATAAGGATATTTTTATATATAGATTAAATTGTTTAATATTTAATCATTTATTGAGTTGCCCTATTGTCAAGGCAATAAGAGCAGAGTACATAAACTAAAGATAATTTAAACAAAAATGTCCAACAAAAAACGCTATAGCAAACCAGCAAAACAAGTTCAGATAGCTAAAAAACGAATAAAGTTTTTGTTTGAGGAAGCCAAAGAAATCTTCAAGAAAGACAGCAAACTCTCTGATAAATATATCAAAATGGCAAGAAAAATTGCCATGAAATACAAGATTAGACTGCTCTCCAAACTAAAGAAGAGATTTTGCAAGCATTGCCATAGTTATCTTATGCCAGGTGTTAATTACAGGGTTAGAATTCATAAACACAGGATAATATATTACTGTTTTAACTGCAAGCATTATATGAGGCACCCATTTAAGTAATTTATTTTCTATACTGAAAATAATTCTTGACAAGCGAAATCTTTATATATAAGTTCTATCACTATGCAGTAACAAATAAATTGGGGGCTTATAATATGTGTTTGGCATGTTCAATAGCAGAAAGCGGTTACACTAATAAACAGAAACAAATTGATTATTCAAGTAATCAAGATTACAGCAACATAACTTACTAGATATTAAAATGGAAACAGACGAATTATTTTTGGACGAGGACATGGAGCAGATTGAAACCATGAGGGAATCAAGGAAAAAGCTGAAAGACAAGGATTTTGCTAAATTGATAAACAAAAAGGACATTTCTGATTTTGAAATGGATGAGATGTTTTTGTGAGTTAAAATGGAAATATCACGAAGAAGATTCTTAGGGACAGCAGGAAATTTAGGAGTTTTAGCTGCAACCTCATCTGTGGCTTCAGCCATAAGACCTTTAACAGGAACTATTGATGATACTGTTGCAAATCCCAATCCAATTTCGTCAGGAAATGCGGACGAAGGTAGGATATTTGCTGATTATATAATTGAAGCTCAAAAGATGATTAATTCATCTAGTAATTCTAAATCAGCAACTGAAAATGTCAGATTGTACAGGCAGGCATTTGATACTTATGAAAAAGCCATTCAATATGCTAAAGATGAATCTGACTTAAGCTGGGCAAATCCAAAGAGACTAACTTACACAAGCTGGGAAATTGTAGCAAGGATGTGGCAGGCTAAACTGCTCAATGGAACAGCTAGCATGAATATAATGAAAGAGGGAGAAATTATTAATGTTAAAGGTTTAGGACCAATAAAAGCAAGTGGCAGGAGAGACAGCCCTGGTTATAACTATCTAAAGGCACTTCAGGATTATGATAAAGTTGAAGATATATTTGAAGAAATGGAAGCCAATGGTAAAAAATTTCCATCATCAGATATAGGTCTTGGATTAGGAAACATTGGAGCAATTGCAGATCGATCACTGGTTCGTAAAAAGATTTATGGGGCTTTTGAAGGTGCCATCAGAGAAGGTATTTCGGTTGATCACGAAAAAGCATTGCTTAAGAGATGGGCTGATACAATAGAGCAAAACAAAAAAACAGGAGAAGCTTATTTTTTAGATAAATTAGCGCCTTCGACAAGGATGAAATTAGAGCCTTATTTGACAAGGTATAAATCCATAATAAGCAAATAACTTTTTAAACCATCAAATCTTTCTTATTGTTATGGACAACTACGATTTAGAATTAAATAAAGTAATTGAAAGAATAAACAAAGACAATGCTAAATTAGTCTGTGTTCAGTTGCCAGATGGGTTAAAGCCAAGGGCAAAGGAAATCCAGCAGTCGATAGAGAAAAATACAAATGCTTCTGCTATAATGTGGATGGGTTCTTGCTTTGGCGCCTGTGATGTCCCTCTGCAGGTTGAAAGAATTGGCGTTGACTTATTAATCCAGTGGGGTCATTCTACTTGGCGTGGAACATGGTATTAAAGTAGATTTTTATTAACTAACAGAAGATACGTTGATAAATAACATACTTCTACAAATTACTATGAACAGGATATCTATAGACTCGCTGGTATTTTTAGACGATGATCCTATTGTTTTTAATGAAG
>JAHFQL010000063.1 GCA_023259315.1 Candidatus Woesearchaeota archaeon
CGAAGAAAAATCCCTTATTCCAATTTTCAAGCAGGATAAGAGGCGCGTGAGAAAAACTTTGAGTGCAAAAGCAAGACATAGAAAAATTTGGAATGGAAATCCTCAGCGAATGTACAAAGATATTCGCGGAACTGGAGAAGTTTTGTATGGTGCTGCCACAAGATGTGGCTTAATCCACACAAATAGCAGAAAAGACGAGAACAGAGCAAAGGATGGATTACTTATAGGACTGCGCCAAAATCTTTTCACTTACCTAAGGCTTAAAGCCTTAATCGGAATTATTCGAAAAACTCGTAAAAACCGAAAGATTTAAATATAAGTTCATACAATTTTCAAGAATTAATATACATTTTCGTATACCAATATAGAAATTTAAGTAAAACAACGTTGGGCATTAGATTTCGTTATCTAAACCAAAGAGGTCGAATTGGCAACAGAGCTTATAAGCTTAGGAGTACTTTTCTTGTGCGCGATAATAGGCGGCATTATAGCGAATCGGTTCAAGCAGCCCGCTGTATTTGGACTATTATTAGTTGGCGCAATAATAGGCCCAAGCGCCATGAACCTAGTACAAGATGCAAAGATGATAAATATGATGGCTGATTTTGGCGCGATATTGATACTGTTCATCATAGGGCTTGAATTTGACATTTCAAAACTTATAAAATTAGGCGCAAGGTCAATCTTGATAGGGCTTTTGAAATTTGCAATTGTCTTGTTTTTTGGCTATGAAGTTACATTGCTTTTGGGCTTTTCATCGGTTGTTGCTTTGTTTGTTGGTGTCATACTTTCATTCAGCAGCACCGTTGTTGTCGTTAAAGTGCTTGAGCAGAAAGAGATGTTTAGCAGGAAGGAAGTTCCTTTGCTGGTCGCAGTTCTCATTATAGAGGATGTGATTGCAGTATTTGCATTGACATTTTTTTCAGGGATAAAAGACTCAACCAGCGGCCTTATGCAAGTGTTCGAGCACATTGTTTTTTCGGTTGCAATACTTATTTTTGCTTATTTTATAATAATGAAAATTTTAAAATTTGTAGTTTATACAATAATGAAAAATAACAGTGACGAGTCTGTGCTGACCTTTTTATCTCTGGCAATAGGCGCATTGTTTAGCTATTTTGCGCTATATTTAGGATTGACTCCCTCAGCAGGAGCATTTTTGGCAGGCAGCCTCATCGCTTCTTTGCCGAATGCAAAGGAATACGGGAGAGCAATACACCCTTATGCGCTGATTTTCACCTCCATATTTTTTATTTCAATGGGCACATTAATAAAATTCCAGGATATACGGGCAAACATATTTTTGATTGGCGCCTTGATATTGACGGTGCTTATATCAAGGTTTGTTGCCATGGGTTTACTCACATATTTGCTTGCGAATTTCAAGGACGAGCAGCCATTTTTTTCAAGTATAGCAATGATTTCAGTCGGAGAATTCTCGTTGTTGATTGCAAAGGAAAGCCAGAAATTTGGATTGGGCATGGACTTGGTTACAATATCCGCATCAATCATATTCATAACTGCCATCTTGACTTCTCTTGGGCTTAATTACAGCGAAAGATTGCACTCTGCATTGAACTCAAAGATCCCATTAAAGACAAAGATAAGACTAGAAAGATTGTCTAACTACATGAGAAAGTTTTTTGACCAGATGGAAATTGAAAATCACTTTACCAACAAGTTGAAGCTGGAGTCAAAGATTGCTTTCATGCTTATCGTAGTTACATTATTCGCATCATTGATTCTGAGAAATATTTTATTGTTAATTAAGTATAATTATAATAAGATATTTTTGTATGCATTTTATGTATTAAGTTTGATTGCGGTTATTTACCTTCTTAATATTATTTACAAGAGACTGAAAGAGATTCATTACACAATGTCTGTTGTATTGACCCACGTGGATAGCTCAAGAAACATAAAGAAATGTACCAAGATATTGAACAACTTGCTGATTGCCCTGTTAATATTCTTTTTAGCCATGCTGTTCCCTTTTGTGATATTCGCATTGAAACTAAATGTTTGGTCTAACATATTGCCATTTGTTTTTATTGGAGTTTCATTTTATTTTGCCAAGAAACTTGTTATTCTCATAGACGGCTCTTCGAGTTATGTCCCCACGTACAGCGCAAGCCCTGCAGCTGCTAAAGTTTAACTATCAAAAGATATCAAAAATTCCAGAAATTTTTGGAGTTTTCGAAAACAAAAGTTTCGTAAACTATTTAAATAAACCATCTTTCTCTTCTTTAATTCTATCGGGAGGTTATATTATGGTTGGATTTAAACTGTGCATTTCAGACCCATCTACCGGGAGGACATTCCAGAAGGAAGTGAAGGACAGCATGGCAAGGCCTTTTGTAGGCCTGAATATAGGCGAAACAATAAAAGGGGATGTCTTTGAATTAAATGGCTATGAGTTTCAGATTACCGGCGGCTCAGATTATTGCGGCTTTCCAATGCGAAGGGGCATTTTAGGCGTCAGGAAAAAGATAGTGATCATGGGTGGCATTGGCTTTAAGGGCGCAGAAAAAGGCATAAAGAAAAGAAAGACCGTCTGCGGCCATAAAATCCATGAGCAAATTTCGCAAGTGAATTTGAAAGTAACAAAAGCAGGCGCAAAGAAGCTTAATGAAATCTTTGGTGTTGCTGAAAAAAAGGAAGAAAAAGCAGAAGCCAAGCCTGAAGTCAAGGAAGAAAAGAAGGAAACAAAGGAACATAAAGAAGCTAAAGAAGAAAAGCAAGAGAAAGCGCCAAAAGAACACAAGGCAACTAAAGGGCACATTGCAGAAGAGAAAAAGGAAGAAAAACAGGCAAAAGAGCATAAAGAAGAGAAAAAGGAGTAAACTGGGTATCAATTTTCTCGTTCATAACTATAAAATATTAATCGAAAGCAAATTCCAAAATAAAACATGGCTAGAAAGAAGAAAGATGATCAAAATGAATTGCCAGCGCAACCTGTTCTTAATATCGGAATGGTTGGTCATGTTGACCACGGCAAGACAACTTTGCTTGAGAGATTGAGCGGCAAGTGGACAGACACTCATTCTGAAGAGTTGAAGAGGGGAATTACGATAAGGCTTGGCTACGCCGATGTTACATTTAGGAAATGCGAGAAGTGCGAAGGCGCTAAGGCATACACGACAAAAGAAAAATGCCCTGCATGCGGTTCTGAGACTGTTCCATTGAGAAAAGTAAGTTTTGTAGACGCCCCCGGGCACGAGTCCTTGATGGCAACCATGTTGAGCGGGGCGACAATAATGGACGGCGCTTTGCTGTTGGTAGCGGCAAATGAAAACTGCCCGCAGCCGCAGACAAGAGAGCATCTCATGGCTTTGGAAATAATAGGCATAAAGCACTTGATTATCGTACAAAATAAAATTGATTTGGTAAGCGAAGAGCAAGCCTTAAAAAATCACGAGCAGATAAAAAATTTTATCAAGGGCACAATCTTTGAAAATGCACCCGTTATTCCAATATCGGCCCAGCACAGGGTCGGTCTTGATTTTCTGATGGAAGCAATTGACGAGCATATCCCGACGCCAGTCAGGGATTCAATTAAAGAACCTGTAATGCTTGTTGCGAGGAGCTTTGACATAAACAAGCCTGGAATCTTGCCTGAGAAACTAGTTGGAGGCGTCTTGGGGGGAAGCCTCAAGCACGGCGTTTTGAAGGTTGGAGATACAATTGAAATAAAGCCCGGAAGAAGCTATGTAGAAAAAAATCAACAGTTATGGAAGCCGATAACAACCAAAATAACAAGCTTGAATTCCGGTAGCTTAAATCTTGAGCAGGTTGGTCCCGGTGGGTCAATTGGAGTCCTAACCTCTTTGGATCCTTCAGTCGTGAAATCCGACCAGCTGACTGGCTCTTTGGTCGGAATGCCGGGGAAATTGCCAAAGATATGGAATGAATTGATTCTGGATGTCCATCTCCTCAAAAGAGTTGTAGGCACTCAAGAAGAACTGAACGTTGAGCCAATTAAGATGACGGAGCCATTGATGCTCAATGTCAATTCAGCCGCAACTGTTGGCATTGTCGTTGAACTAAGGAAAAACAAAATAAGATGCAGACTGAAGTTGCCTGTGTGCGCAGACCCGAGCTCTCGCGTCACAATATCCAGAAGAATCGGAAACAGATTCAGGCTGATTGGATACGGCGAGATAGTGGAGAAATAATTAGTTTTTTAAATCGAGTTTAATTCTACTAGTGTATGAAGAGGTTGGTTTTAGTTTTGTTAGTATTAATCGCGCTATCTTTATTTAGTTTTATGGTTGTATGCTTTAGGAACGAATACAAGTCAGCAAAATCATCTGGATTGCAACTTAAGATTTTTACATCTGCAGTCTGCGACACTTCCGGAGATTTTGTAAACTGCAAAGATGGGTTGTTTGTTAATTGCAACGGAAAAATTTCAAAATCAGATGAGATTGAAGAATGCAATGGATTTAAGCTAGATGATAAAGTCACGGGGCTTTCTGTCTTTGAGAAAAACGAATAAAAAGATTATTCTTCAATGTTTTTAGCCTTCAAATTGCTTTTAATCACTCTATCGCTTATAATCGCAGAATTTCCTGAAGGGTCTTCAATTATTAATCTCTGTTTTTCCTGCCCCCACGTTATCTTGGTCAGTTTCTTAAGAAGATTTTTTGCTTTTTTCTTGGCATCATCATCTTCCTCCATCTCTTTTGCAGCCTCGATCTGGTATTTTACTCGGTTAAGTATGCCTTCAATGTTTGTGACATAACCTTGGGCCGCAGGACCCGGGCTTATTGTGGCAATATGCGGCAGTTTTACAGTCGCTTCAGATGACTTGACAACCCTGACTTTCATGTCCTCTTCATTGGATATTTCAAACTCGTATTTGACAGGCTCTTTCTGCTCTGTAGCCTCAACATCTGCCTTGTGGTATTTGCAATTGTTGCACGTCATGGAAAAAAGATAAACTTTGCCAAAATAAGGCACTTCAATTTCCCTCTCTGTAAGAATCAAAGTCTTTTCGTTGCATAACGGGCATGGCTGGTGCTCAATGTCCCCTTGCTGTGTTTCTTCCTTTGGCATAAAGTTGCAATAAATCAATTATTTTTATAGTTTTCGGAAGCGAATCTTCCAATAACTCAAGAAGTAGCAAGATTTTTTATAGCTTTTGGTTTTCATTGGAAATAAATATAAATAATATCAAAATATATCCTTCAATGATCCCCAAATTACAACAAATTTTTCATTCAATAACAAAATCCCTTGAAGTTCTTTATGTAATCGAAGGAACAAAACCATGCGCAAGAATTCTTGTATTTGAGGACGAACTGGAAAAAATTACCGGATTTCTAAATAAAAATGGATTAAATTATTCAGTCTCGGATTACAAAGTTATAAAGCAAAATGCGCAGAGCGACTTTTATTCTGACAAGTCAGTTAAAATACGGAAGAATGATTACAGAAAAGGCCATTTATTTTTTTATATATCAAAAAATCAGGAAACGCCAGAAAAGGCAAAAATTGCAGAGGAAAATAATAATCACCTAGATCTTGGATTGATTTTGGGATACCCAAAATGCTGCTGCGAGTTTTTTGAAAAAAATTTTGATGAGAAAAACACGGATTTGACATTAAAAACGCTGAATAATTCAAATGGCTTTGAGTTTTCATTCTACAACAATATTGCTGCAAGGCACTTTGACATTACTCTGTTAAGCCATTTTCCTCACAGTTTTGAATGCACGCCATCAATCGAAATTGCAAAGAACAATCTTAAATCCGTACACAAGCACTCAAAGCCGCTTGCAGAAATGTTTTCCGGCATTTTGAGAAGCTTTGTTGTGTATACCATGGAAGAGGGGATTTTTTTAATCAGAAATTATGAAAAAATAAAAACAGGAATTTTATACACCGACATATTAAGCACGGCAAAAAGCAAATTGTACTTCCTTTTGTCTTCAAATAAGCATTTGAAAATCATCAATAAGCACAATTTTATTGTTAACGATATAAATATTACAGGGGAAAATTATGGGGTTATGATTTTTGTGTAAACAGCCACCAGTCAAAGACATGGTGGCATTTAGCTGGCGTAGCTTAACAAACTGCTTTGCCTGATTCTTGATTCACCATATTTTTGTTTTTTTATGTAGTTTACGGTATTCTGAAAATTTTTGGGAGAACCTATGTAATAACTTGGATTCCAGAAACCAGAATCCCAAAAATATTTTTGCTTACATTCAGGAAAAAATTCAAAGAATTTTTTAGCTGTGTAACCTCTTAGCAATTTGGCAACTTCGGGCTTGCTATACAAGCAAATATCCGCCATGAAGTGCACGTGATTGCTGTCAAAGCCTATCTCTCCGATTGGTATTTCATTTAGGTATGCTGCTTCCAGCAGCAAAACTCTCATGCCTTCCCTGTAGATTTCATCGTCAAAGATATTGTGGCAGTATTTGACTTTGAACTCGCAGTGCTGCCAACTCTCGCCGACTGCAGAGCTGTATCTAACTGGGTTTTCTTTTCTCACGTTTAAAACCTCACAGAAAGTTTTTTATTCTTGCTCTGCATAGCTCACGCTATGCAAAGTTTGTTTTTGGGTAGTGCTCGATTCGAGAGCCTACCTTTTATTTTTTCAATTTACATGCAGAAAAATCTTGTGCTTATTTCACCCCCTAGTCCTAGACTAGGAGAACTCTTGGATTAGAATATAAAGTCACCATTGTGCCATTAACCATAAAACTATCCTCATTTTTCAGATTTATTGGATGGAAGTGATGCCCGTAATGAATCAATTTTCCATTCATCTCTTTCAGTAATTTTTTCTCAAGCCCCCTTTCAAGCGGCGCGTCAGGGGCCAAGAATAAAACATCATATTTCGAGAAGTCGTGCTCAAAAAAATTTTTGTTATGGAATGCCGCATTCTTTAATCCAAATTTATCCTGCATTTGCAATGCCTTGTGATGCAAAAAATCATCTATCTCGATGCCTTCTGCATTCTTGCAGAACAACGCTGCAATCAGAACTACTTTACCGTCACCGCTTCCAATGTCAAGGAAATTCCTGGATTTGTTTAATTTTATTTTTTTGAATGTCTCATATATTTCATCACTGGTGGAGGCATTCCAGAAACCATTCTCGGTGCTCCACATCGGAAGCCTGCCTCTCTGCAAAAGGCTCCTGTAGAAATCGTCATACTCTTTTTTTATCTGGATAAAAAGTTTGGGATTCATATCTGTTTAAGTTACAAATTGATTTAAATACTTTATCATAATTTT
>JAHFQL010000064.1 GCA_023259315.1 Candidatus Woesearchaeota archaeon
ATTGCTTCGGCAATGAGTGTTCATTAACTTTTGTTAAATGCACTTTTTACAATAATAAAATTTTACTTCACCCTTACAGTCTCCAAATTTCTCGGAGCAACTGTTTCTATCCTGAAACCCTTGTGTATAGAACTGGCCAAATCAAGGCATCTGGAATTTTCTCCATGATTTACAACTACTTTTTTAGGCCTTGGCTCGCATTTGGCTACAAAATTCATCAATTGGTTTCTTGAGGAATGGCCAGAGAATCCTTCAACAGTGTGAACCTGCATTTTAATCTGTAGCATTTCCTGCCTGCCTCCATCAGAGAAAGTGAATTCTCTTTCGCCTTGCTGAATTCTTCTTCCCATTGAGCCTTCGCCTTGATAATTGACAAAACCAATTGCATTCTTTGGATTGTCGCACAGGTGCTTTAAGTATTCAACTGACGGGCCTCCTGTCAGCATTCCAGAAGTTGCAAGAACCACACAAGGACCTGTATTTTCAATTATGTCCATTCTTTCTTTTTGAGAGCCGACTCTTTTAAAGATTTCATGCAAAAAAGGATTTTGGTCTTTGTGGAAAATTAATTTTCGTATCGAATTATTCAAGTATTCCGGGTATGCTGTGTGTATGGCTGTAACATCCCACACCATCCCGTCTATGTAAACAGGGACTGGCGCCATTCTTCCTTCCCTTGCCATCTGCTCTATTGCAAGCATTACCTCTTGCGCTCTTCCTACCCCCAATGTTGGAATTAAAACCTTGCCGCCCCTCTCTGTTGTTTCTTTTATTATTGTCATCAACTCTTCATCAGTTTCCTGCCTGTGGGGCATGATATTTTCTTTGCCTCCGTAAGTTGCCTCAAGCATCAAGGTTTCAAGCCTTGGAAACATTGTAACCGCTGGCTCAAGCAATAATGTTTTTCCATATTTCTGGTCGCCACTATACAAGATATTGTGCAATCCATTTCCAACATGCAAGTGTACCATTGCACTGCCTAGAATGTGGCCAGCATTGTACATTGTGATTCTTACATCTGGGGTTACATCGCTTACTTCATCATATTCAAGAGTTATTGTATGCTTCATCATCTCTTTAATTTCTTCTGCTGTGAAAACTGGCTCTAGGCCTTCTGCCCTTTGTATTTTTATGTAATCAAGCAGCAGCAAAGCAGAAACATCTCTGCTTGGTTCTGTGCAGTAGACAGGCCCTCTGTAGCCATATTTAAACAAGTAAGGTATAAATCCGCAATGGTCAATATGCGCATGGCTTAAAATAACAGCATCCAGTTCATTAATATCGAATTCTGGCGCATCAAGATAAGGATATGGCTTGTCAGGAGAAGCAACGTTGATTCCGCAGTCCAGCAAAACCCTTGATTCTGGCGTTTGCAGGAATATGCAGCTTCTTCCAACTTGTCTGCCGCTTCCCAAGTAAGTTAATCTTATCCACTCATTTTTCTTTTCTCTTCTCCAGCCGTCATAAATTCTATGGCCAACTTTATCCAAAAATTTTCTTCTGTAATCGCTGTTCTGGTACAAAACAGCCCGGATGTTTTCAATCAGCTTTGACCTTATTGCAGGCTTTCTTCTTATCAATGGCACCCATAAAGTTTGCGTTCTTATGTCCCTCAGGATTGCACCTTGCTTGCCTATTGCAAGGCCCGGCTTGTCAGCTTCTATTATGACCCTGCTTCTCTGCGAATCAAAAATAACCTGGTCAACGCCAGCCTCTTCCGGAATTATAGAGCGTATCATCTTTTCAGCATCTTCCATGTCAAGCGTAATGGCAGGATCCGGCCTCAGCTCTACTCTTTTCTTGATGTCATCAACTATCCTCTTGATTATTCCGTTATTGTTCAAGAAAAAATCCTTGTCCTTTGTATATAGGACTATGTTAGCGCCTTCAAAATTTACATCGCTTATCTTGCTTTCAGGAAGATTCTTTAGAATTTCCTTGATAATGTCTCCCATTTTAAGAATATTTAATTAGATTTTTAATTTCCATTATTGATTTAGTATTGTTTTTAGATAATGTGAATTTAATTTTTTATCTTACACAACGCAGTAATAAAATTTTAAAATCAAAAATAAGCTTTAGTTTTATTAATTCTTTTTATTGAACGTTCTTAATGCAGTAAAAATTTAAAAATCAGTATTGTTCAATTTTAGAAAATTTTATATTTCAATTTTCAACTCAAGCTCTTTGGAAAAAACTTTTTTGATGCCGTCTTTTGTAATAGTTATAATATCAATGCCGTTTCCAGACGCTATGTCGCGCTGAACAGCTGCGTTGACTCCCTTTGCAGCAAGCTTCACTCCTTCATCAACGCTCAACCCTTTTTTGTAAAGGGTTTCCAAAACTCCAAATGCCATTACAGAGCCTGAACCTGAAGAAATATAATCATCAACTTCAACAATTGAGCCGTCAGGGCTTAAATCATAAAGATGAAATCCAGTTGAATCTTTGCCGCCTAAAATAAAGTGGCTTATGCCTGGTATCAAGCTTAGCTTTCTTATGTTGTTGTATACGAAGTTTGCAAGCAAACTTGATGCTTCTTTCACACTTGTTTCTCTTCCTGTCCTGATATCTTTTAATCTAAGCTCTGCTTTTAAATATTTTACAAGCAATTGGACATCAGAGACAGTGCCTGCAACTGTAACAGCAATGTTGTCTGTTATTGTGATTACCTTATCAAACTTTTTGTAGGATATCAAATACCCGGATGTTGCTCTCTTGTCTGCAGACAGCACTAAGCCGTCTTTGCAGACTATGCCTATAGTTGTTGTACCTGTTTTCAATTCTTGATTTTCCATTTTAAAATTAATTAGAATTTCTTATCATTATAGATATCGAGGTAGTATTTAAATGTTGCGGTTGGAAATTATAAATTTGAATTTATCGGAGTTCATTTTTATTTGAAATTAATGAAGCATTTACTTCAAACTTTCTTCAAACAAAACATTTACTGCATTGACAAAGAACGGGCTGTTTATCCAGATTGCAACCTCGTAATCTGGAGCTACACTTTTGTTTGAAACCATGAACAGCATTTCTTTTCCATCAACTGCAACAAAGCTTGAGTTTGAATTGTATTCAACATGCTCGACATTCTGCAATTTCTTGATGATATTCTTGTTTGCAACAGAATAAAGCGTAGTCTTTGCACTTTTTTTTGCAAAGTTCTGCATAAATGACTTCAATAACTTGACATTTCTTTCCAAATGCTCTTGAGTTGATACAACAACAATATTCAATTTGGCTTTTTGCAGCATATCCTTTACATGCCTGTTGATTGTTGCCCTTCCCACAATTGATTTTGAAATCAGGGAGATGTCAACATGCTGCACCCCTGTCTTGTGCAATAAATCCAGCTCTTTGAACTCCTCAGTTTCTTTTATGCTTTCAAACTGCGTTGCCAATTCATCGGCTTCTTCCTTTATATTTTTCTTGACTCTCTCAAGGATTACATCTGGCTTGACTGCAAGATATTTTATTGGCTTGCCTATTTTCATTATGATAAAGCCTTTCTTTTCCAATGACTCAAGAACATCATAGCACCTGCTTCTTGGCACTCCAGAAATATCAGCAAGCTCGCCTGCAGAAGCTATTCCCCTGCCAAGCAAAGCGACCCATATCTTGGCTTCGTAAATGTTAAGCCTGAAATGCTTCCTTAAATCCAGCAAAAATTGTTTTTCCTGCAACATTTGTATTCAAAGTATTAATTGTCTCTATTTAAACTTTTCTATCTTATAACTACTTTAAAGTGGTATACATTTATAATGTGAAAATCATGGAGCATTTGCTTTAAATTTGTGTTGTAGGAAAAAATATAATAACTCAAAATTCAAAAGAAAAATTTAACTTCTATTTCTAAACCAACCAAAAAACAATGCTACCGCAATAAGCACGGCAATTACTGCTACTGCTATGATTCCTGCGATAAAGACAGTGCTCCTTAAAGGGCTTTCAAGCGTAACAACTGCACCAGCTGGTGTTGTTGGTTGCGCAGGTGGTGTAGTTGGCTTAATAGTTGGCAAAATTAATTGCACTTCACTTTCATCCGGACCAACAAGAGATTCTTCTTTGCCTTTTATAATTGTTTCCGGCAGAGGTTTTACACAATTGCTAACAACCAATGTTACAGAATCTTCAGTAACCTTTCTATCATTATCGTATGTTGCTCTTAATGTCAATGGATAACTTCCAGGATCTGCATTGACTGGGACATCAAATGAATACACTTTGGAAAATCTGCTTTCTGGCTCATTTGGCAAAGCCCTTAGGCTTCCGAATATATTTTCTATATTAACACCAAGCTGGGAATTCAATATCTGGAATTTCACTTTATCTTCGTCGTCATTGCCGATATTCAGTAAAGTAGTGCTAAGGTGAATATTTTTTCTTTGGCATGACGCTTCATCCGGAGTCAAAGATTTTTCAAGTATTATGACCCTATGATTTTCTTTATTTACTTCAAGCTTCAATTTTACTTCAGCAAAATTTCTTGTTCCACTGTCATCATTACCCTCTGCGGTAATTACTACATTATATGTGTCTTCCCTTACCTCTAATGGAACATCAAACTTAAAATTGAATTTTGCTTCACTATCTGCTCTTAAATCAAAATTAGTTGACTCTTGTTCGAGGTCGTCTCCATTATCGATATTCTCGATAGTCACCTTTATAGTTACGTCTTGAATCTTTACATCCTCAGCTCTTGTGAAAGCGTTTCTTGCCTCTACACGAACTTCAACTGTTCTGCCTGGTCTCGCTTCCTCAGAGATAGTTTGTCCGTCAGTCAAATTTTTCAATGTTTTGCTTCCTATTTTGACATCTACATCCGAAATTACAAGCTTTGAGCCTGCAGCATGAGCTATATTCATAAGAAATACAAGCATTACAATGCTTATAAAAAGTAATTTAGCTCTTATCTTAACCACCTTACACATGCAAATAGCCTCTAGTATTTAAACTTTTTGCTATTGACTAATGGTAACTAATTGGCTAAAACCTAGGTTTATGCTTTTGTAGAAAGATATAAATATCATTTAAATTTTGCTGAAGCATGGTTGGGAATATACCAAATTTCACAAAAATTGATGCTTTAAGGTGCTTTTTGCGCTTCAACAAGAATATCGGAAGACAAGATCTTGCGAAAGACCTGGAGCTTGGAGAAGGCACAGTAAGGACAATACTGGAAATATTGAAAGCTAAAAAACTGCTCGACTCAACAAAAAGAGGGCATTTTTTAAGCAAAAAAGGAGCTGAAACACTGACTAGGATTCATGATTGCATAAGCATGCCAAAAAATGTAATAATCCAAAGTATCTATCCGGATTTGAAGAAAATTGGCATTCTTATAAAAAATACATCAAGCTTGAGGGAGCTATACAGGCTCAGGGACATTGCTGTCAAAAACGGCGCAGATGGCGCAATCATATTAAAGTACGAAGGCAAGCTTTATGCCCCTGAATCGGATTATGGGCAGGATTACAAAGAATTAGAAAAATATTTTGATTTTGATAATGGCGACGTGCTTGTTATCTCATTTTCAAATAAAAAAAGACAGGCTGAAAATGGCGCACTTGCAATTGCAGTTGAATTGAGCAATGCACTAAAAAAATTTATAAATGAATTTTGAAAGAGGTAATATGCTAATAATAAGTTGCTCGCATGGAAGGCATTTGGGCCATTTGATAGCTAAAAAATTAAATAAAAAGCATTCTGTTTTGCTTGTTGATAAATTCCCAGATGATGAGCTAAGAATAAGGTTTAATAGCGATTTAAAAAACAAGACTATTGTTCTAATACAATCCTTTTACAAAAATATCAGCGATTGCATTATTGAAGTCATTTTTGCAGCCAAGACTGCCAATGAGCTGGGAGCCAAAAAAGTTATTTTGGTTGCGCCATATTTTCCTTATCTAAGGCAGGACAAAAGGTTTCACAGAGGCGAGGCTGTAAGCCAAAAATTAATTGCAGGCCTAATGGATAAATATCTTGATGCTATTTATTTAATGGATCCGCATCTGCACAGAAAAAATAAATTAGAAAATATTTTCAAAACAAAAGCAAAAAAATTAACTGCAAATGCCTTGATTGCGGATTATATAAAAAAACACATAAATAACCCAATTGTAATTGGACCAGATGAAGAGAGCTATAAATGGGCACAAAATGTTGCAGAAATGATTAATGCGGAGTCACTAATCCTGAATAAGAAAAGATATTCTTCATATCATGTCAAGGTTAAACTAAACAAAAAAATTGATTTAAGAACAAAGAATGCAGTTATTGTTGATGACATAGTAAGCACTGGCCATACAATTCTGGAAACTGCAAAAATACTGAAAAAATTAGGCGCTAAGAAAATATATTGCATCTGCGTTCACGGGATTTTTACTGATGACGCATTAAATAAATTAAAAAAACAAAAAATAAAAATAATCTCCACGAATACAATCCCAAACAAGGTTGCAAAGATTGATGTGAGCGGAGTGATTGGTGAGAGTTTAATTAAAGTCCATACGTAATAGAAAAATTATTAAATTCGATATTGTTATTGATTTATTATGTGGCCCGTAATTGAAGCAATAAGACGAGATATAACACCTAAACAAAGAGCAGATTTAATTACAAGACTACATCAAGAAGGATTTATGGTTGGCATCCAGGGACATATACGTGTAGCTCAACCAAAACCTAATCATCCCGTAGATAAAGTAATATACAAAGATTATGCGGATGCAGGAAATAAATATGATTTACCTGTAGGTTTTCTAGAACGTCATGTAGCCGAATTAGGTGATACAGTTATAGCCGAAATAGTGAATACAGATAAATCATTTCCAGAAGATTATCACACAAGGTTGAGAAGAATTTTTGAAAGTGTATAAGAAACAATTCTTCTTTCCCTATAATGAATTCTAATACCCCTTCCCAAACACTGCCCAGAACCTTGCTTCTTTCCCGCATTGAATGCAATGCCCTTTTGCAGGCTTCTGCTCGAATGGAATGCACCTGCATGTTGCACCCTCTGTTTTGTCTTTTATATTATCTTCACAATCACCTTGACCGCAGAACAAAGCTTTTGACATTTTCCTGTTTTTTATTGCATCCAAGAAATCATTAAAGTTATGCACTTCAACAATGCTTTTTGTTAAATGTTCTTTTGCCTTATTGAA
>JAHFQL010000065.1 GCA_023259315.1 Candidatus Woesearchaeota archaeon
TTCCCATGAGCTATCATATTTTTTAAAGAAGACGCCATAATCTAATGGTATAGTGTCGCTATTCTTACTGTATCTTATTTTAAAGTTCAGGTATTTGCCATATAAATAATGAACCAGATTGCTTTTTCTCATTAAACCTAGTATCGGCTCGAATTTTGAGCTTAGATGTGGCACCTCGATTAATCTTCCATTATCGTCAAGGTCGAAATACACAAGATGTGGTGAATTTTTGTCTGAAACAGTATGGATGTTTTGCTTAATGTCGTTATTTGCCAACACAACTATAATCATATCGGGTTTATACTTGACAGCAAATTTTTTCAGTATTAGGTAATACTCTGAAGTTCCTATCCCGTCCATGCCGAAATTAAGCACCTCAAATTTATAAGGGCTTTTGGAGTTGTTTAACTTATTTTCCAAGAGTTTTGTAAATCTCTCGCCATATTCAACCTGCACAGCCTCGACAATTGAATCCCCTACGACTGCAATCCTATACACATCTTTTGGTTTTTCTGGGTTGAACTCCTTTTCCCTAAACCCCAAGGAGTTTATGCTGTAGTTTGTTGTTGAATACTCTCCCTCATTTATTCCTTTAGTTCCGGGATTACGCAGAATACCTACCTCTTGATCTATCTTTAGATTAAAAGTGATTTTGTGGACATATATTCTCACAGCAGCTTCCATGATGATAAGTAAAAAAATTACAGCAAAAATCAATATTGCAACATTGATCAGATAAGTCCTCTTCATTATTTTTAACACCAGATTGCTGAAGTTCAGAAACTGCTATTTTAAATTTTTCGGTTATAATAAGGCTAAATTTATTCTCATTTTATTGGTATTAAGTTTGTAAGTTTTTCAAAAATAACTTCAGCTGTAATTTCATGGCCTTTGTTGTTGTAATGTATATCGGACTCAAAGTAAAAAGTGTTGTTAACATTATATTTTCTTAAGTACGACAATAAATCTATATAAGTGATGTTTTTGTTAGCAAGGTATTTGGATAATTCACGATTAGGCCGTGTTATGTTAATGCTTATGCTGGTATTATTATAAATGCTGAAGTGCTCATTGTATTTTTTACTGTCAACTTGCTCTTTTGTCGGGATAATTGTTACTATAAGATTTATGTCATTGCTCTTTGTATAGTTAATCAATTGGTCAAAAATGAGCCATGTTTTATCATAGCCAGCCTTAGCTATAGTGGAATTTGTAAAGAACACGTCTTGCAGGCTAATGTCGTGCTTGTACGGCTCTCCGCTCTTGTACAGCCCAATATTAAAAAGAAATTGTCTCATGTATTTGCTTGACAAAAAAATATTTTCAATCAGCTTAACTGTATGAAGCCGGGTATTAAAGAAATGCAGCGCTCTCTGGAATAATGAAAACTTGATTGGTCTTTTGTCTATTAATTTTCCGTTTTCATAGCCATAAACTAAAGATGCATAGTTGTCTGCAAAATCATTTCCGATGTAAAAATCCAATATCACAATCTGTGGCTTGTATTTTATGCATTCTTTCTGCAGGAATATAAATTGCTGGTCTGTGCCAGTATTTCCGATCCCGCAATTTACAACTCTTAAATTTTTTCCATCATTTTTCAATTTGCTTTCAAGCAATTTTGGGAAGCCTTCCTCTAATTTCACATGAGAGGCTTCTGTGAATGAGTCGCCGAGCATGACTATAGTAAGGCTCTTAAAATCATAATCGTATTCATAATCTACTAAGCCTTTTGAGTTTGTCGCCCTTATTACTGTGAATTCCGGTCCACTTAGCTTTGTTATTGTGTTTGGTCTTGGCCTATGCACAATGTCCGGATCCAATTCATATTTTTGCAAATCCTGCGGGTAAAAAACCCTGACAAGAACTTCTGCAATCAAAAGGGAGGCAATTATCGAAATAAAAAGCAGAGCAAGATTCTTTATTTTCTCATTTTTCCTTTTGGTCATTTAATCAGTCGCTATTTTCTCACTGTCCCAAATATCCTTTTTATTATCGGCTCTTTTAATCAAGAACTTTTCCATCACCAGATAATCGATTCCAGTGCCCATCATGCACCTGTAAGCATCTTCAGGAGCGCATACAATGGGCTCGCCCCTTATGTTAAATGACGTGTTTATAAGAATCGGGACTTTGCTTAATTTTTCAAATTCTTTTATTACGCCATAATATAGCGGATTTTCTTCTTTAGATGTTGTCTGCAGCCTTCCGCTTCCATCAACATGGACAACGCTTGGCACAAGGGACCTTACTTTCTCTTTGAATGGGTAGACAAACAGCATGAATTGCTCTTCGTCTTTATCTATTTCAAAATAATCGTGCACATCCTCCTTGCTTATAACAGGCGCAAATGGTCTGAAATGCTCCCGATGCTTCACTTTAAGGTTTAATATGTCCTTCATGTTTGGGTTTGACGCATTAGACAAAATGCTCCTTGCCCCCAAAGCTCTTGGCCCCCACTCCATCCTGCCCTGGAACCAGCCAATCACATTGTTCTCATAAATCAGTTTCGCAGTAAGTTTTATCAGCGCATTGTCATCCTTGAATTTTTTGTAGACAATCTTATTTTTATCCAGGAAGTTTTGTATGTAATCTGTGGGGAATGAAGGTCCGAGGTAAGCGGATTTCATCACATATTTTCTTTTATTCCCAAGAATTGTGCTGTAAGCATAAGCCGCTGCCCCAAGAGAAGTGCCAGCATCGCTTGCAGCTGGCTGAATCCAGACATTCTTGAAAGGCGTGTTTTTTGTTATCTTTCCGTTTGCAACGCTGTTTAACGCAACACCGCCAGCCATGCACAGGTTCTTAATTTTTGTTTCGTTATGGAGATGATTAAGCATTTTGAAAATAATTTCTTCGGTTATTTTTTGAAGTGATGCCGCAATGTCCTTATGCTTTTGGGTTACTTCTTCATGCGGTTTCCTTACTGGGCCGAACTCCTGCTCAAATTTCTTGCTCGGCATTGTGAGCTTGTAATAATAGTCAAAATAGGACATGTCAAACTCTATGGAGCCATCTTCTTTTATATCGACAACTTTCTTGAAATTTTCATAATAAGCTGGCTTGCCATATGGAGACAGTCCCATAACCTTGTATTCTGAATTATTTACGCTAAAGCCAAGATGCGCAGTCACAGTGCTGTACAACAATCCAACGGAATTTGGAAACCTTAATTCCTTGAGCAGGGTTATGTCATTCCCTTTTCCATAACCATAGGAAGCTGTTGCCCACTCTCCAACTCCGTCTACTGTAAGAATCGCAGCCTCTTCAAAAGGACTGACTAAAAAAGAAGATGCTGCATGGGCCAGGTGATGCTCGATAAACAGAATATCCCCCATGTACTTAATTTTTTTTCTTATTATGCTTGGAACTCTTAATTTCTCATTCATCCATGACGGCAGAGCTTTATAGAAAGACCAGAATGACTTTGGAAACATTTCCAGATGCTGGCTCAGCAGCCTCTCAAATTTTAGCAATGGCTTTTCATAAAATGCAACAAAGTCAATTTTATCAGATGTTATGTTTCCTTCTTTAAGGCAGTAGTTTATGGCATTTATAGGAAATTCTATATCGTGTTTTTTTCTTGTGAACCTTTCCTCTTCTGCCGCAGCTACCACTATTCCATCTTTGATCAAGCATGCTGCTGCATCATGATAAAAACATGATATTCCTAGAATATTCATTTTAATCAAAAAGTCCTGTAGTATTTTTCCAATGGCTGCTTGGTGACTTTATGCTCATGCCAGTTTGATTTGCTGCCAGTTTTTTTTAAATCTAAGTAATGTTTTCCCGATAATTTGCTTATAACTGCTACTAAACCAATTCCAAATGCATAGACAATCAAGAGCATTAAAAAATTAATTATATTTGTTAAAGTATGGGAGAAATCTCTAAAGCCTTGCTTCATTCCTTTGAAAAATATTTTTACATTGTTCATTTTTTGAATTTTGATATTGCAAGCCAGATAATATATATGATGGCAACAGTAAATAAAACATAGTAATATTTAACCACTTTTGGGATCTTGTTAGAAAATTGCAGAAGAAAATAGAATACTGAAACAAAAAGCAGCAATGCTATAAAATATCCTGTGTTTATGCCTAGCTGGTATATTTTGTCGTTCTTGGAATCATAAATAAAATTAGCCATGGGTCGAAGTAAAAGCCATTTTATTTATAAAAGTTATGGTAGATAAATCACTATTGATGGTTTAAAGAATATTATTTGCCTTTCTTTAACATGATACTATAAATTTATTTTTTCCTTCCTATTACCATAAAAAGGCCGCCAGCTCTATATTCTTTAAAAATCCACTTACTTTGCAGATAGGCATGTTCCCACCATTTTCCTTCCTCTGCACTCTGAAATAGTTTTTCGCACTCGGCTGGGAACACTTCTTGATTTAATGCAAATTTGTGTGGGAAAGAATTAACGTATTCAATATTATTTTTCTTGAATATTTTCAAAACACCGCCTATGCTCATGGTTAATTCATGAGGGCACCTGTACATATCGTATATCCAAGCTTTTTTCTCATCCTCTGATTTAGCGATTTTATTTATATAGAAATCTAGCTTCTCAATGCTGTAAAAGCTAAGCTTGTTGGCGATTCTCAGAATTTTTGTGATAAATCTGCCGCAAGTGTTGTAAAGGCCCAAAATAACATAGCCTTTGGGCTTAAGATGTTGCATTATTTGTTCAAATGCTTTTTCTATATCATAAGTATGGTGCAGCACCCCTATGCAGATTATATAATCCGCCTTAAAATCAATTTTAGCACTAAAAATGTCTTGCTTCTGAAAAGTAACATTGTCCAATTTCAATTTATTTTTAAGCTCATTTGCAATGTTTAAAGATTCGTCTGAGATGTCTATGCCGAGCACTTTTCTATTTTTAATTCCAAGCAGACAAGCATGCCTGCCAGTGCCGCATCCAAAATCTATTATCTTTACTTTTTCAGGAATCTGGTCAGCCAATAACCTTCCATATATATTTGCATTATAATAAAGGTCATGCTTATTATTGTAATCCTCCATTCTGTATCCTGGAAAAGGGTACTTGTTATAAAATTCGCCAATTAGCCTGCTAACTTTTTCTGTTGTCATTTATTCGCGGCTCAATCACAAGAGTGCATAGATGAAAGGTGACAATGAGGAGCTTTGGCCAAGTACAATCAGGACTCCAACTAAAACTAGCATTATAATAATCGGCAACAGCCACCACTTTTTATTCTCTTTCATAAATGCCCATAAGTCACGAAGCAAATAAAATCTTCTAGATTTCGTCTGTGCCATATTGGGAAGGGTTAAATTATGATTTATATATCTTTCTAATAAAGGTCGACAGAATTCTAATTAAGAAATGGTTAAATTTTATCAGTAAATTGTCTAGAAACTTTTATAAATTGATATAATTTCATATTCAGGGTGAAAACCGTAACTATAGTGGGCTTGGGCTATGTTGGGTTGCCTTTGGCATGCTTGTGCAGCGAAAAAGGCTATAAGGTTTATGGATTTGATGTTGACAAAAATAAAATTGATTTGGTGAATAAGAGCCAGAGCCCGATTGGAGACGAGTATATTGCAAATAAATTAAAAAATCTGAGCAATAAAATTCATGCAACAATTAATGCAGATGAATGCGTTCCTAATTCCGATTTTGTTATTGTATGTGTTCCGACGCCAGTTGATAAAAACAATTCTCCTGACCTGACTGCTTTGATGTCTTCTGTTTCAACAATCTCAAAACATATAAAGCAAGGCGCGCTTCTGGTTATAGAATCTACAATCTATCCTGGCACAGTTGAGGAAATTGTTGTGCCGATGCTGGAAAAGCAAAAATTTAGCATTGTTAAAAATGATATTTTTGTCGCTCACTGCCCTGAAAGGATCGATCCTGGCAATAAGAAATGGACTATTGAGATTTTGCCAAGGGTTGTTGGCGGAATAACAAAAGAAGCCACTAAAAAAGCGGCCGAATTTTATAGGTCTATTATTGAGGCCAGCGTTACTGAAGTAAGCAATTTGAAAACTGCAGAAGCAACTAAAATAATGGAAAACACATTCAGAGATGTAAATATTGCATTTGTAAATGAGATGGCACAAAGTTTTGATAAAGCTGGTATTGATATAATGGAAGTCATTCAAGTTGCTTCAACAAAACCATTTGCTTTTATGGCGCATTACCCTGGTGCCGGGGTGGGCGGGCATTGTATTGCACAAGACCCATATTATATGATAGAAAGAGGAAAACAACTTGGTTTTGATCATGAATTTCTAAAACTCGCTCGTAAAATAAACAATCACATGCCAAATTACACAGTTGAATTGCTTGAGAATGAATTGAAAAAACTAAAGAAATCAGTTAAAGGCGCAAAGGTTGGCGTGCTTGGGCTGGCATATAAGGCAAATGTCGATGACATAAGGGAGAGTCCTGCATTTGAAGTAATAAACATCCTTAAGGCAAAAAGCGCAGACGTTTTTGTATTTGATCCTCATGTCAAAAGCGGAAGCAATGTAAATGATTTGGATGAGTTATTGAACAAAAGCGATTATGTTATTTTAGTCACCGACCACAAAGAGTTCAAGGAAATGGATTTGGAGAAATTGAAGAAGCACAAAATTCATGTTGTTATTGATGGAAGAAATTGCCTTGATAAAGAAAAAATAAAATCAATGGGAATTGCTTATCATGGGATTGGAAGAAGTTAAATCAGATTTTTATAATTGAATTTAACTTAAGGAATTTTACGAAGTTGAATTTTCCTCGATTTCCTCGTGGAGTTAAATTTTGAGGCATCCTACAAAATTTAACGGAACAGAGATGAAAATTCAATTTGGGAGAACGAGCGCAGCGAAGTGAACCGTAAAATTCCTGTTATACGCCCTGAGCGAATGCGAAAAGTGCAACGTGGTTGCTGAAAGCAAAGTTTTTTCGGAGGCTCGTTTCTATCTGGCGAACAAAGTGAGCAATCAAGAACTACGTTCAGGGGCACACTCTCAAAAATCGTAAAGAATCGGGGGCTTTATTTTAGTTAGTAGGCGTTATTGAAAAGTTCATCAATTAAAATTTTTAATCGTATCCAAAGATTGTGGCACAATACTTTTGTTGCTATCTCTGCCCTTCTCCCAACAACTGTATAAGCACTTAAAGCATCTC
>JAHFQL010000066.1 GCA_023259315.1 Candidatus Woesearchaeota archaeon
TTAGCCGACCACAACGTGGGAAAAATTTATGTTCTGAGAATCTTCAAAAAGTCTATGCCCAAAAGGCATCAAGCTGGGCTTGTCGAAAAGAGGCTTCGGACGTTAAGTCCGGGGAGTTTCTCTTTTTTCTATCTCAATCATGCTTTCTGCCTGGAATAGGTTTTCATGCTTTTTCATTGGCTTTTCTACCTCAAACATTTTGCTCAACTTGTCATATAATTCCGGATTGCTGATGTGCGTATAAATCTGCACGGTTTCAATATCTTTATGCCCGAGAAATTTCTGCACATAGCTTTCAGTATATCCTTTTCCTATCATGTGCGTTGCTATCGTGTGCCTTAAAGTGTGGAAATGGTATTTGTATCGTACCCTGCCATTTTTATCTTTAGCATTAGGTATTAGTAATCCAGCCCTGTCAAGACACAATTTGAATTCCTCCCACAATGTAGCAGTATCCATGTGCCCATTTACCTTTTTATACCACATTAAATATTGAGATGGAACCAACTCAAAATATTTTTGCAAAATCGGAACCAGCTGTTTTACTATAATTGGAACGTTCCTATTAGCTCTAAATTTGCTGTCAATTATTTTCATGAATGGTCTATCCTGTTCCAGTTCGAAATCCATTTTTCTTAACTTGCATACTTCACTTATTCTCAATCCGCCAAAATAGCCGAGAGCAGTCGCTATAAGCAATCTTGGCTTGTCAATTGTGGTGAATAACCTTCTAAGCTCCTGTCTTGACAATATATCCGGAATAGTTTGTGGTCGTCTCATTTTATAATTACCTCAGCAAGGTCTCTTATTTCACGAATGAGTTCCAATCCTTTTCTGGATTTTTCTTTCTCAACTTCATTTCGGCCAAATCTTGTGAGCTGCACAGAGTTAATTCTGCCCCTCTGGTATCTGACTCTGACATCATTAGGTGTCCTTGGCGCCCAACAGCCAAGAATAGGCCGTACACGCATTAATGCCTTCTTTGTTGATAAGGTCATAGACGACCATTTCTCTTTCTGTCAAAGGCTCTTTTCCCCTGTTAAGCCAAAAGTGGTCTAAATGAGCCATTAAGGTTAAAACTTCATCTCCACTCAATGCCCCTATACTTTGTTCTATCTTTTCCTTTAGCAACTGTGCCTTAGTAAATACACCCATACCTTGGCTTATTTCCATCGTTCCACCTCCTAGTTTTGCTGCAGAACCAGGCACTTCAGTGTTTTGGTAGTGAATTTGCCGACTCTACCCACCAGTCCAAACACTGCCAAATTTTGTGAAATCCTAATTTATAATCAAAATATGAAATTTCCTTAAATATTTTGTATAACAAAATCTAAGAAGAAGTCAAAATTTGTCGAGAGAAAACATAAAAATCTATGAATATTTTATTCAATGACTTTGGCTTCAGGACGTAAAGCCTTTGACAACCCAGCTTCCAATCTCAAGGTTTCAGCCATATCAGTCTTCTCCCACGTGAAGTCAGGATCTTCCCTTCCAAAATGGCCGTAAGCTGCGGTCTTTCTGTATATCGGTCTTCTTAAGTTCAAGTGCTCGATAATCCATCTTGGTGTTAATTTGAAGTGTTTCTTTACAATTTCAACAATCTTTGCTTCTGGAATTTTGTTTGTTCCGAAAGTGTCAATATTGATTGAAGTAGGCTGCGCAACTCCAATAGCATAAGAAAGCTGGACTTCACATTTGTCGGCAAGACCTGCAGCCACTACATTTTTTGCAACATATCTTGCAGCATATGCGCCAGACCTGTCAACTTTTGTAATGTCCTTCCCGGAAAAAGCGCCTCCCCCGTGTCTTCCAACTCCCCCATAAGTGTCAACAATGATTTTTCTCCCAGTCACTCCTGAATCCCCTTCAGGCCCGCCGATTACAAATTTTCCAGTAGCGTTTATGTAAACTTTTGTATCCTTATCCATCCATTTTCCGCAGACTGGTTCAATTACTTTACTCCTTATCTCTTCTTTTAACTTTTCCTCACTGATATGCTCAAGGTGCTGCTGCGCAATAACCACAGCGCTTAATCTTTTTGGAACTCCATCACGGTATTCCACGCTCACTTGCGACTTTCCATCTGGGCCTAAATCAATTATGATTCCTTTCTTTCTTGCCTCTGCTAATCTGAAAGTTAATCTATGGGCAATCATTATTGGAAGCGGCATAAGTTCCGGGGTTTCATTGCAAGCATAGCCATACATCATGCCTTGGTCGCCAGCCCCCTGCTCTTTGTTTGAGTCTTCATTCACTCCTTGTGCAATATCCGGGCTTTGCCCGTGTATACTTACTAAAACTCCTGCGTCTTCGCAATCAATTCCAAATTGAGGATTTGTGTATCCAATTTCCTTCAAAGTTCTTCTTACAATTTCCTGTATATCAGCATAACCTCTCGTAGTGATTTCGCCTGCAACAACAACCAACCCAGTAGTAGTCAAACACTCAACAGCAACCCTTGAATAAGGATCCTGAGCAAACAAGGAATCAAGTATTGAGTCACTTATTTGGTCGCAAATCTTGTCTGGATGACCTTCTGTAACGCTTTCACTAGTAACATATGTGATATTTGCCATTCTTACCACCTCAGATATAGAAAATCCATATATTAATGATTTTTATCTCATTTTAAAAATCTTTGTGCCAGAAATATTCCTAAAGGAATAATTTTAAATATTGGTAATTATAACCTATTTTAATATGAATTATGGAAAATTTCAAAAATAATGTACTAAAAAATGCTTTGCATTTTTGGGAACTTGAAGGCACAAAGTTTTCAAGTGATTCAAACACGGTTTTCTTTGAGAAAACCTATTCCGAAAGGATTTTTCAGAACTCTGTAACCGAAAAATCCCCTCCAGTCAGTTTTCATCCGTGTTGAAATTTTTTAGTCTTATGGTGGCAAATTGAGTGCAGAGGAAAAATCCATTACATAGTTCGGGTTTTTCCTTTGCGAATAGCATTTTCACCAAGAAAATGCGTGTTTGCCGCCATTAGAAATAATTTTATAAGAAAATATAAATTATAAACAAAACTAAGCTTATTAACAAAATGACTTACGAACTTGAGGAAATAAAGAAAATAAGAAAGAAACTTGGGCTGACACAAACAGAATTAGCCATTCGTGCAGGAGTTTCCCAATCCCTTATTGCGAAAATCGAGTCTGCAAGAATTGACCCCACTTACACAAAGACAAAAAAAATATTTGCTGCTTTGAGCGACCTTGAGAAAAAAGAGGAAATCAAGGCAGAGGAACTGATGGCAACAAAAATAGTCAGCGTAAGCCCGGATGATTCAATGAAAGATGCAATAGCCAAAATGAAGAAATTCCAGATTTCCCAATTGCCAGTCATTGACAGCCACAAATTGGTTGGTCTTGTTTCAGAATCAACAATACTTGATTCAATGATTAACTCAAGAGGAAGCCGAGTAAGGGATATTATGCAGGAATCTCCCCCAATTGTTTCAAAAACAACATCAATACAGGTGGTTTCAAACTTATTAAGGCATTTTCCAATTGTTATTGTTTCAGAAGAAGGGAAATTGGTAGGATTGATAACAAAATCTGATTTGCTGGGAAAGTTGTATAAGTAATAATTTACGCTGCTTTGGCCCATTCATATCTTTCAACAATTTCTTCAAGATGACATTCCAGCCTTGCTTTCGGAGTCTCAAGTTTTTTAATTTCCCCATTCCATATTGCCAAATTCCCTGTATCTTGATTCCAATTATCTCGCAATATCGGGACATTTTGTGATTTGTCAGAGAAATAACGTCTTGAGCTTGTATATTCACTATCAAAAAATTTTTCACTTTCCGTTATAATGGCTTTCGTATCTACAACTGCCAAATCTAACAACTCAGGAAATGATAAATCAGGGATATTCTTGTTGTTACTTTGTACCCATTTTTGCCTAGGGTCAGGGTCTATTTTATGCAAATCAGTTACTGGAATTCGAACTCTTGGCAATAAAACCTTAAATCTTTGAGGAAAAAGAGGAAAACCTCTTGCTAGAGGTATAAGGGAAGAATAATTTGAAAATTTTTTATATAAAGTAACTAAGTCCCTATAAGATTCCAATAAGGGGTGCCTAGAAGTGCCTTCCAAAGCTTTGAAGGTTCTTTCATAATCAATTCCATAATTGTCAAAAATTTTGCCCGCATACGCTTTTTCAAATCCATGTATTATCAGCTTAAAGATATCAACATCAAGAGTCCTATTAGAATCCTGCGCATGGCAAATAAATTTATTTCCATAATTGAACTCGCGATAAGTTTCTCCGCGCTTTCCAACTATAACTATATCCTGCAAGCTTTCCGATTCCTTATGTTTAATATAACTTTTATCTGGCTCATGAGAGAATGGATGATCACCAGTAGTGCTGTAGACGCGAGGGTGAACGTCCGCATCTGCGGCATAGTGTGATGCAACTCCAAATGAAAATGCCTTCAGTTTGTCTTTTGTTTTGTCTTCCGGCAATTGTTTTATATAATCCAACATAGCACAATAAAAATCAAGAAATCCATCCCAGTGCATTACTTCAGATATATGGGAATAATCAACTGCTGGGCCTTTCGTTGTCATCCATCCCACTTGAGGAACCCCGGACATGTACATAAGATCGGGAAGTATAGAACCAAAGACAGAATAATTCCTGTAATTATACCATAATTTTGATCTGTTTTGATTTGATAAATCATTTAACGCATTTTCTATAACCCAGTAATGTGCTATTGGCTGTGGCATTTCAACCTATGGTAAGAACTAGGCTTTTAAAATGTTTGTATTGTAGTTACTAAAAAGTCGTGATTATACTCTATTTCTTAACTTCCTTAACTTCCCAAAATCATAAACCTTATCCTCAACAACATAAACCTCAAAATTATCCAGATTCTGCTGCAAATACGGGCTTAAAATTTTATCTTTCAATATATCAGTTCCCTCAATCATGGTATTGAAAGATGGCTGTGCAATCAAATTCCTGCCTTTGTATTTGCCTTTAAGAAAACACTTGTAAGTCTCGATTTTAGAGCCTTCCTTTAAAGAGATTGCAGGATGCTCATGGCCGATAATAATTGCAGAGGCTTCTTTCCAGATTTTTTCGTCAGGAATTTTGTCGCCATGCGTTATCAACACTTTATTTTTGTTTGAGCCCAATATGAAAATATCAGCAACTTTGATATTCTTCTTCTTTGCGATAGGCCCCAATATGGTGTCATGGTTTCCTTTTATCAATATTATCTCTTGGGAATGCTTGGCCAACAAATCAAGAAATTTCAGCGTGTTCCTCCATTCCTGCTCTGATATTGTACCAAATTCATGCTTCAAATCGCCATTTACGATTATTCTTTCAATATTTCTGTCTTGTAATATGGAAAATATCACTTGCATGCTTTTGGCAATGTCCTCAAATTGGAGCCTTGGGACTAATACGCCTTGCCTGTTCAAAACTTCTTCATAACCTATATGGACATCAGAAATGATTAATGTATTATCCAGATACAAAGCTAAATTCACGATTTCTACATTTGGTAATATGTTCATCCATGTTAGAAATTCAACTTACTATTTATAATTTAAGAAAATAAAAAAAGAAAAAATTGCTTATTCTCCTTTGGCTAGCTCCCAAACCTCTTTTAGTGCAACAACAACGCTTGCTGGCACAACAAATGCCAAAATACTGTCAAAGACGCCTTTTAGGTACGGGCCTATCAACTTTAATGTTTCCCATGAGTTAACTTGAGCACTACCTGCAAAAGCAACAACCACTAAAGCAACCGTAACCCATAAAAATTCCTTGGTCTCTTTGCCTGATACATTCAGTAAGCCCACCACAATACCCAGTACAACAAGCAATAACCATAGCCATGGCTCTGCTTGACCGGTCTTTTGGGCTGCCAGACCAAGCACAACTGCCAATATTACTCCAACAATGAAGGAGTAATTCCCAATCTGCTTTTCCATTAGGTTTCACCTCCAAGTGTGAAAACTTTTATTGTCTAAGTATTGAAAATACTTAGAATATATATTCTGAAACTATCTATATATAAACTTTTCGGGAAAAAGACTCTGTAAACTCTTCGGGACATAACATCTCCAAAACATAAATCAATCCAAGAGTCTTATTTCTGCCCAAATCAAGATTTATTCTTTGATTAACATCAGGATGCTCGCATTCAATCACATTATTATTGTACTTCAAACCTTTTTGTTTTGCTTTGATGGGAATGCCATGAGTTATGTCTGCTACATTCCGAAACAATTTGCTATGCGTTGTTTTGTAATGTGCAAGTTTGTCGCTGACAAACTTAATCTTCTTTTTGCCTTTCTTTTTTAAGTAGAGCATTTGCTTATAGCCTCTTTTCTTTATCTGGCGGTTTAAGAGTTGGCAGTTCTCCATGCTTCTTTTCCCTACGGGACCGGAGAACTTGAATCCTGTTTCGGATTCTTTCGCACGCCAGAAGTATATTTTCTTTCCATTCACTTTCATCTCGACTTCGTCTTCGTGAATTCTTTTTTTCACCTTCGGTGAAAGTGTTGTTGTGAAGTTCCCTATTATCCTGCTGTACTTCTTCACCCAATTTCTTATGGAGATTTCGGATATTTTTATGGAATGATGTTTCCATAAATGCTCTTTGGTTTCTGCCAAAGAGTGACCTACTTCGTACAAGTCGATTGCTTCTGTTATTGTTTCTGGCGTGTTCTTCATCTTCCAGAAGCCGTTGTCTTCTGTAAACTTCGTACTGCACTTTGCACATTTCCATCTTTGCTTCTTCCCTAGCTTATTATACCTATAACCATTGCGGGTTACATATTCCACCCCTTACAAAAGGGCAGTTTGGTTTTTCCATATATACCACCAAACAAATCCTAGAATTCTTTATTTATAAATGCCCCGAAGAGTTTAGGGATTCACTTTTTCGGGGTTGTCGGAAAATAACACAAAAAAGCTTTGAACTTTATGTTCCAAAGCTCTAAAATAAGTTCTTATTTCATGAGACAAAGCCATCAAAGCTATGTGGGTTTTCCTGCATCTGTCCTTA
>JAHFQL010000067.1 GCA_023259315.1 Candidatus Woesearchaeota archaeon
TAAGAGAGATGCGCAAGCCGCCAAAATCATTGGTTAGGTAAAGAAAAATAAAGAGGTAAACAACAAAAAAAACATATCAAACTCTTCAATTTGGCCCCCTGGAAATGATTTCTTCTCAAACCACCCCCACGTATAAGAAATAAGGGGGGCCAAACCCTTATTATCAAAAAGAGGTGATAAGGGCGTTTTCATTTTATGACACAAGAACATCTTATCAAATGGGGAAAGCACGCTTTTGAAAAAGGTTTTTCTCTAGAGCATATTGAAAATTATCTCTTGAAAAGAGGTATGAATCAGCATGAAGCCCTAAAATCCCTGCATGAAATAACAGCTTTCGAGCATAAAATACATCAGGAAGCTGAAAACATAAGAAAGGATTTGATAAGCATTCCAATCCTGTTTTTATTGATTATCTCGGGCATCATCTTTCTTTATCTTGCTGGTCTTATAAAGATGAAGTAAAATGAAAACAGAGCTGTCACACAAAGACCTTGTCAAATTGGGAATGCATGAGACAAAGCAAGGCCGTTCTTTAAATGAGATTGAGGCTGATTTTTTAGACAAGGGCATTAAAAGAAAAGACTCTATGAACGCTCTGAAAGAAATAGACTATTATAGGAAGAAAGAAGAACTAAAGGCAAAAAAAGAAGCTGAATCCAAAAAACAGCAGGTTGGTAAATCAGCAGATCAGAAAGAAGCCATCCAACAAACCAAAGAAAAATCATCATTTTGGGTTGTTTTCTTAGTATTCTTGGTGTTGGTTGGACTGGCGCTGTTCTATTATTTCTATAACAATAAATTTTAAATAAGCATTTCCTATACCTTTTTTATGGTTAATTTCAGCTTGCTAAAAGAGGAACAGCTAAAGCTGGCTAAAAAGGTCATTTTAAAGGATTCTTCTGAAAAGCGGAATCTTATTGGTTGGTACGCAAGCTTATTTGATGTTGCTCTTGTAAGTGCCATGAATATTGTTTTTACCTTAGCCGACAAATCACTTTTCATGATTATTTTAACTGTTGTATATGCCTTCTTTGGTTTTTACATATTCAAAAATAAAGATTACTTCACAAAACCCATAAAAGGGCGGTGGGTGGAAGGATTGATTTTATTTTTTCGTTAATGCAACATTTTTACCAAAAACAGTAAATACATCAAAAAACTTTTATAAACAAATAGAATTAACTCCAATTCGTGGGATTGAGGCAAAACGAAATCCCACTTAATTAAAGTGTCAACTGATTTCGCAGTTGGGGCCCATGGTCTAGTGGCTAGGACATAACCTTCACAGGGTTAGGGCAGGAGTTCAATTCTCTTTGGGCCCATTATTTAAGCTGTTTAGCCATACTATAAACTATTAACTTCTGATTTTTTATTGGAAATTTTGTTTTCTTAATAATTCTGTATCCATGTTTTCTATAGAAATCCCTAGCAGTTATGGTAGAATAACAAAATAATTTTTTGATACCTTTTTGCCGAGCTGATTTTTCTATCTTCTTTAGCAAAGAATAACCAACACCTTTACTTTGATAATCTTTATGTACATAAAGTCCAGCTAATTCTTCATCTTTTTTAAAATCTCCATAACCGACAATTTTACCATTGTCAATAGCAACATACCGAATAAAATTATCTATAGAATCCCTGAATCTTTTTGCTGATGTTTTGCCAGACCAAACCTTTATTTGTTTTGGAGGATAATCTTTGCTGTTTACAAATCTTATTGTATTGCGATGCATTCTTGCCACTTCAACAGCGTCAGAAGCTCTAAATTTTCTGATTAGCATAGCAACTATGGTATATTTTTAAATCCCCAGTGCAATCTTCGCTTCCTCTGTCATCTTGTCAGGGCCCCAGGCGGGGCTGAATGTCAATTCAAGCTCGACTTCTCCAACACCATCAATTGCAGAAACCTGCCTTCTTACATCATCCATAAGCTGCTGGCCGTAAGGGCACATTGGCGAAGTCAAGGTCATCAAAATCTTCACTTTATTTCCCTCAATTTCAACATTATAAACGAGTCCAAGGCTCCATATATCATATTGTATTTCAGGATCATAAACCTTCTTCAAAACTTCAATTACTTGTTCTTTCCCTACCATAATCATAGTAATCTTTTTATGTTATAAAAATGTTTTGCTAGAATATGGTTAATTGGCAGCAATTACAATATCTAAAAACAGAGAAAATAAAACAGTTACAAAACAAGCTATTAAGAAATTTCATAAAAAACCAAATTCCTTATCATCCATTTTATCGCAATGTATTTAAAAAAAATAAAATAAGCTTTTCTGATATCAAGACAACTGATGATTTGAAAAAACTGCCTTTCACTACAAAAGAGGATGTTGCGCCAACAGCTAAAGAGCCAAAAAAATTTCTTGAGTTTGTCTTGCAGCCGAATAAAGACTTAATAGTTAAGCATGCATCAATAAATAAAAAAATAAAGGTGATATTCAACAAAAATCAAATGTATTATGAGTACAAGCCTGTCCATCTTCATTTTACAACTGGAAGAACAGCTAATGCAACTCCTATTCTTTATACTTGCTCTGATTTAAGTAGATTAGAAGAAAGCGGTAAAAGAATGATTGACATGCTCAATATTTCTAGAAATGAAATTATTATAAATGCCTTCCCTTATGCCCCACATCTTGCTTTCTGGCAGACATTTTATGCAGCCAAAGGAGCCAATCTGCTAAGCTTGCATACTGGCGGCGGCAAGGTTTTAGGCACTGAAAAAATAATAAACTCAATTGAAAGCATGAAGGCAACTTGCTTGGCTGGAATGCCGGGCTACATTTATCATTTGATAAGAACTGCTAAAGGGCTAAAAGGCAATTTTGGCAGCTTGAATCTGGTTGTTTTTGGCGGTGAAAGAGTGCCAATAGGCTTAAGGGACAAGATAAAAGATGATTTAGCTTCAATGGGCTCAAAAAAATCAAGAGTTCTTTCAACTTATGCTTTTACTGAAGGAAAATCCGCTTGGCTGGAATGCAGCGAAGAATCCGGCTATCACCTTTATCCAGATTTTGAGTTTATAGAAATAATTGATAAAAACAATGTAAATGTTAATGAGGGCGAAAAAGGTGAAATAGTATATACATCTTTAGATTGGAGAGGTTCTGTTTTCTTAAGATACAAAACAGGTGACGTAACAAAAGGCTTGTATTATGAAAAATGTCCTCATTGCAAAAGAACTTTGCCAAGAATTGACGGAGCAATTGAAAGAAGCTCTGAGTATAAAGAATTCAAATTAGCGAAAGTAAAAGGCAGCTTTGTCAACTTAAATATTTTCTTTCCAATAATGATAGCCCATAAAGATGTTGAAGAATGGCAAGTCGAAATAAGAAAAAAGAACAATGATCCTTATGAAATAGACGACTTAATTGTCTATGTCACTCCAAAAAAGAAAGCTAATTTTGAAAAATTAAAGAATGATTTAAAAAATAAAATAATTGCTGCTACAGAGGTTACTCCTAAAATAGTCAAGCTTGATTTGAAGGAATTACTAAAAAGGCTTGGCATGGAAACCGAGTTAAAAGAAAAGAGAATTGTTGACAGCAGGAAAAAAATTTAAGTATGTGTTCATATTTAGTTGTGTATATGGCCCAAAAAACCGAACTTATTAGGTTTTGGAAGGAGAATTTTGGCTTTCGTGATATTGAGATGAAAGCATTCCAAGAAGTCAATAGAGAAGGCTTTATTCCAGAAGAGCTTATAAATTCAGCGTACCAAGACATACCCTTACCTTTGCTCAGAGGCAAGACAATTTCGCAGCCAACTACAGTTATGCTCATGACCCATGCCTTAGAGTTGGAGCCTGGAGAAAAAGTTTTTGAAATTGGCACAGGCTCTGGCTATCAGTCTGCAATAATCGCGAAGATTATTGGGCCAAAAAGCAAAGTGATAACAACAGAGGTTGTGCCAGAGCTTGTCAGCTTCGCAAAACAAAATTTGAAAATGGCCAATATAAACAATGTTTTTATTTACGAAGAAGACGGCTCAAAGGGAATGCAAAGCGAGGCGCCTTTCGATAAGATAATAATCACAGCTGCATGCAAAGAATTTCCAAAGCCGTTGCTGGAGCAGCTTAAGCCAGAAGGCATAATAGTCGGGCCAGTAGGCAATGAATATGAACAGGAGATGATAAGGGGCATAAAAGACAAAAGTGGGCATTTAGAATTAGAATTCTTAGGAGCTTTTTTATTCACGCCAATGTACGGCAAGTACGGTTTTGAGGTTTAGTTAATTTTAAATACAAGCACACCAAAGAAATTAAAAAAGATGATTAAAATAAATAAATCAATATCTTTGTTAACAGTAATTTTTCTGATTATCAGTAATATTGCGTTTGCGCAAGCTGCAGATTCTTTTGAAAGTGATTCTAATACACAAGTTTCAACCATTGATATTAATTCCAAGGAAAAAGAAATGATGGGGCGCTTTATGAAGGGTGAATTAAGCGAAGATAAAATGCGCTCAATGGCAAAAGAAAAATTTGGTAATGCATTTGATGAAATGGAATTTCAGAAAGGAATAATAGAGCTTAAAGACAGGATGAAAAGAAAAGAGGCATTTTCTTATGAGAATGAAGGTTTTCGCGGTAAGTATGATATAGGCCCTTCATATGAAGGCTATTCCAAAGAGCATATGGTTTTTGGCATGATTTTTGAGTATATTGGGGATGACATTGCCCCAAGGGAAATACAGCAGTATTGCAATGATCATAACAAGATTGCTGACATAATAATTGGCAAACTAAAGAAGAAAGTTGGAGACATACAAAATATATGCAGCAAAGCTGAGGAGCACGAAGCAAAATGCACCGAAATTGTTAAAAAAGGCTGCTCGCAAATAGGAACCCCTTTTGTTAGAGAAGGCGCAACTGAGCAGGAAAAGATACAATCAGTGGCATATTCATGCCCTGCAAATAAAGACGCTATAGTTCAGGCTTGCAAGCTAAGGGCTAAATTTTATATGGAACAGAGAGCAAAAAATGTAGATGAATCATGTGAAAAAAGATTTGATTTTGAAGGACAAAGGTTAATGAAAGAATGTGCGAGGTTCAAACAATATCAAGCTTGCGACAAAGAAAAATTCATGAATCAATGCATGGGTGGGATTAAAAAAGAGGATTTTGAAAGAAAACAATGTCCAGAATACCATGTTCCTGCCTGCGGCGAAGGTCAAAAACTCAGAGATAAGACCGATTCCGATGGGTGTGTTTATTATTATTGTGAAGCCACTACAACAAATATATGTCCTCCTGCTTCTGTTCCTCAATGTGCTGAAGGAACTGCATTTCAAAAAAAAGTTGATGATAAAGGATGCGTTTACTATTATTGCTCAGCACCAAAATGCCCTGAAATTTCAAAGCCAACATGCAATACTGATGAAACCTTGCAGGCTTATTATGACAATGCAGGATGTGCAACAAGCTACCAATGCATAAGGCAGCAGACATGCCCAGAAGTTGCAAAGCCAGCTTGCAGTGAAGGCCAGAGCTTGACAGCAAAATATGATGATAAAGGATGCATTATTGGCTACGAATGCATAAGGATAACATCAAATAACACCTTTACAACAATTACAGGAGGCGTTATCTTAAGGACTTATAATGATCTCTTGCTGCACTGCGAAAACTCTTGGAAAGATCAGGAAAGAATGTGCTCAAATATGCAGGGTGAATGCAACACAGATGCTTTTATTGAGAAATGCAAAGAGCAGGAAAACAAAAATAATGGCGATTTTGTGTCAAAGATTGACCAGCATTGTGAAACTGAAACAGCATCTGAAATAAGTGCCGCTGAGCAAAGATGCAGCAGAATAGGTGAGGAGAGGCAGCGCTGTCTTGAGCAAAATACAAAAAGATGCGAGCAGATGAATGGGACTGCACAGCAATGCAAAGATTTGTTGACTGAAGAAAGATTAAGAGACTTCATAGTGGAGGAGGCAAAGAAAAGATGCAAATTTACTGGCATAATCCAAAATGAAGAAGAATTAAGAAGGGCAGAAAGAGTAGAGATTATCCTGGCTGTTTTAAACACAGCAACTCAAGATGACCTGGAAAAACTGAAGCTTTTTGTTGATGACCTGCATGACGAATTGAAACTTCAGGACACAACTGTTTACAAAGGGACAATTGACCCGAATAGGTTTGGCGATATAAAGTTATTATCTTTTGTTGTTAATGCGAAGATAAGCACTGCTGTAAGCTCTGAAAGGTCAAAAGAAGTTAAAGAGGGACTCGTTACTGGACATAAAGCAGAAGAGGTTGCGAGCAAGCTTGTTTCATTAAGAGATTCTGATTTACCCAGCGAGTACCTTTATATCATTGAGGATAAAGCAAGCGATGTTCTCAATGTTTCAGACAAATTAGGAGAAGTGCAAAAGAATGAAGAGCAGAAGGGTATCGGCTACAAAATAAGGTTATTCTTGGGCTTGGCTAAGAAAGCTGAGCAGGAAGAAATCAAGCAATTAGAGGATGGCAAAGAAAAATTAAAAAACTCAACTGAGACATTAACAACTCTTATTGATGAAGTGCCAAGCGATGTTGTAAAGGCTGTTTTAAGAGAACAAGTGGATAACTTAAAGAAGCAGCAAGAAGATATAGGCAACTTAATCAAATCCAAGGAAAAGAAAGCACAAGGTTTGCTTGGGATATTCGGATAAATGATTTTTAATTTGTTTAATATACACTATCTAAATCTTTTAGTAGAATGATAGCTGCCCCTACTACTTCCTGAATGGCTTCGGCTGTAGCCATACGAGCTTTGACTGCCCGATGTGCTATGCTGTCTTTCTCCGCCGGATGAATGGTAACCTCTTGACTGTCCTTCTTCTCTGGAATGATATGAACTTCGTCTTTCGCCTCCACGAGAATATCTTCCACCAGATGAACGACCCCTGTAACCACCAGAATGACCCCTTTCTGAAGCAATAAACGGCACTCTCTGGAATTCAGGAAGCTTCAACTGCTCAATAACCAGCGACCTGTCCTCGAGCACGTTTCTGAAATTGTCAT
>JAHFQL010000068.1 GCA_023259315.1 Candidatus Woesearchaeota archaeon
TATTATATATGATTATTTTAAATATTTTGTCATATAAACTCCTTCCAATTCATATCCGAATTTCCTGAAATATTCCCTGGCCCCAATTCCTGAAATTACCACCATTTTATTCTTGCTGTTTTGCTTCGCAATCTCTTCAGCTTTCATCAAAAGTGATTTGCCAAGGCCGCGATGCTGGAAACTTTCTTCTGATGTTTTGCCAATTTGTATTGCAGAAGAAAATACGTGCAACTCCCTGAGTAAAGCAGAGGTTTTAGTAATCTCGCTTCTTAAAAATTGTGACGGAAACCTTATTCTGGCAAAACCAAACAAAACATCATGTTGTAAGTCTTCTGTTGCAATAAAAAATTCCTTTCCCTTTGACGCTTCATATTCTGTTGTTGTTATTTGAGAATTATCAATATTAATTTCTTCATTATTTTTGACATGAAACCCAACTTCCCTGCATCTTATGCATTTGCATTTAATCCCCCTTTCCTTGCATATTTTTTCAACGTATTGCCTTAGATTTGTTTTGTCAACACCGCCCGCAGTTACATATGTTGGTATGTCCCTTTGCACCCTCATTATTCTTACCCATTTCGGAAAAAATCTCTTGGACTCCGCAATAATTTCAGCAGCTTCCTTTGTTGTCAGGGGATTGAATTTCCCATTTTTCCAGTCGTCATACAACTTGGTTCCTTCCATCACCATGCATGGATAGATTTTAAGCATGTCGGGCATGTAATCTGGATTTTCAAACAATTCTCTCAGGCCTTTCAAATCCATTTCTTTTGTTGTTAATGGAAGCCCCGGCATGTAATGCGCGTTGATTTTGAATCCCAAATCTTTTAAAATCCTTATTGATTCAGTATTGTCATGAACTGTGTTGCCCCTGTTTGTCGCCTCAAGAATTTCATCATAGATTGATTGGATTCCCAACTCAACCCTTGTGCAGCCCAATTCCAGCATAAGATTTCCATGATAAAGTTTGCCAAAATCACTTTTTGTTTCTATTGTTAAGCCAACGCATCTTATAAAAGACGTTTCATTTTCTTTTTGCATTTGCCTTAATGAAATTAAACTTAGATTTTCTGTTTTTACTTTGTTTTGAATATTTTTTATTGCGGTTACATTTGCATTATGTCCATTTTCATATATTTCTAATTTTTCTATAGGAGGAATACTTGATATGTGCCATCCATTAATATTTTCATATTTTGGATTTTCTCGAAAAAACAAATCTTCAACTTTATCTCTTATTCTTTCATCATTTAAATCCAAATGCTTTATCTGCATCAATTTATTTTGTATTGATTTTGTTCTTTTCCCTTCTTCTGAAATGACTCTTGGCAATTCAAAGAATTTTTTGAATTTTAATAAATCAATGTTTCCTTCATTGTTAAAGAATAATTTTGAGAAATCGTTCATTGCCTTTATGGTGTACTTCACAAAATATTCCTGATATAACCTTGGAAAAAAAGTAAATGTCCCTCCCTGGACTATTATTTCTGCCTTGTCTGGAATTTTCCCCATAGCTATATAGTGCTCGAGCCTGTTGAATACTATGAGGTACGGGTCATAATGATTTCTCATTGAGCGCCTTGTTGAGGGTTCTTTTCCAGTGTAGCTTTGCGGTACGTCTCCAAATGGACTTCCTGGTCCTCCCGGGCAATAAGTGCAGGGGCCAATTCCTTTCATTGTGTGCGGGCATGGATAAGGCTCTGACATCAAAGCTATTGGCGCTACTCCGCTGATTGTCCTGACTGGCTTTAACGACAGCAAATCTTTGAATCTTTTCCTATCCTCCTCAGAGCCCGAAAAATAAATATCCGCATTTTTTGGTATCTGGCTGACTTCAGCTTTGTATTTATTTAAAATCTTTAATTTGATTTGATTCAATTGATGCTGGGACTTTACATCATTTTTCTTTATTTCCTCAAGTATTTCCACGCACGCCTGTTTGAAATAATTCATAGGATAGGAGAATATATTTTTCTTTTTAAATTTATTTAATGGGCATCAAAATTCAACGGAATCATTTCTAGTCTTTGCATATTTGAAAATTTCCACCATGACAGCCCCAATGCTTGAAACAGCCAGTATTATTAAAAATTCCAGCAAGGGCACAGGGCTCATGTCCAAGTATTTTCCAAATGGGGAGATGAAAATCGCGCCGACCATGACTGCGAATGAAGTTAATACTGCCAGTATAAGGTATTTGTTTTTTAATATGCCAACTTTTAAAGCAGGATAAATTGTTGACCTGCATGAAAATGCGAGATAAAGTTCAAACAGTCCTATAGAGAGGAAAACTGCTGTTTGAGCCTGGTTTAGTGTCCCTTTTTTCAAGAGCCAGACAAAAGAAGCTAAAGCAACAAAGGTCAAGACAATCGGGTAATAAATCAGGAACACATTAAGATTTTTATATATTGGCTCGTCTTGTTTTCTTGGCTTTCTTGACATGGCATTCGGCTCAAAGGGATCTGCACTCAAAGCAATTGCCGGCAATCCGTCCGTAACAAGATTTATCAAAAGAATTTGTGTTGCTGTCAGAGGCAAAGGCAGTCCAAACACTATGCCCAAAAATATTATGAGAACTTCTCCTATGTTTCCGGCAAGCAGATATGCAAGATACTTCCTTATGTTGTCATAGGTGCCCCGGCCTTCTTCAACAGCGTTTACAATGGAAGCGAAATTATCATCTGTCAGTATCATGGCAGACGCTTCCTTGCTTACGTCAGTTCCTGAAATGCCCATTGCTATTCCAATATCGGCCTTTTTTAACGCAGGTGCGTCATTAACACCATCTCCGGTCATTGCGACAACATGGCCTTTCTTCTTCAGAGCATCAACAATCTTTATCTTGTGCGCAGGATCAACCCTTGCGAATATCGCAATTTCCTCCACAACATCCTCAAGATTTTTTATCTCGTCAAGATGCTGGCCCGTCATCGCTTTTCCGCTTAAACCAATATCCTTTGCTATGGCTCTCGCTGTTACTTCGTGATCACCAGTAATCATGATTACCTTTATGCCGGCTTTCTTGCATTTTTCAATTGCTACTTTGACCTCGTCTCTTGGCGGGTCTATAATTGCCTGCAGGCCAACAAAGATAAGATTTTTTTCAGGCTCCTTGTCCATAACTGATGATTTACACGCAAATCCAAGAACCCTCAAGGCTTGCTCGGCAAATCCCTTATTAACATCAAGGATTTCCTGCTTCATATCTTCTGTTAATTTTTTTACCTTCCCGTTTATGGAAATATAATTGCAAATTTTTAACACAACTTCGGGCGCTCCTTTGGTATAAACAATTTTCTCGCCATGATATTTATGAATTGTCGTCATCATTTTTCTTTCGCTTGTAAATTCAATTTCATCTATTCTTGGCCATTCAATTTCTAAATCTTCTTTTATCAAGCCTGCTTTCGCAGCGCTTACAATCAAAGCGCCTTCAGTCGGGTCGCCAATCAAGTTACCGTCTTTCAGCTCTGCATTGGTGTTCAACGCACCTATTCGCAATAACAATTCAATTTCATCAATGCCAGCCGGCTTGTTTTTGTATAAGAACTGGCCTTTTGCGTCATAGCCAACCCCTGTTACGTCAATTATTTTGCCATTCACGAATATTTTCTTGACAGTCATCTCGTTTGCTGTCAGTGTTCCTGTCTTGTCGGTGCAAATGACGGTTGTGGAGCCCAAAGTCTCCACACTTGGCAACCTTCTTATCAGAGCATTTCTTTTCAACATTCTTTGCGTTCCTAAAGCAAGGGATATTGTAACAACAGCAGGCAACCCCTCCGGAATTGCGGCAACAGCCAGGGAAACAGCAACCAGCAGCATTTTTAACCAAGGTGCTTCATGCACCAGCAGCCCGACTGCAAAAACTATGATTGCGATTATTATTGTTATTTTTCCCAGTAATTTTCCAAGCTGATCCATCTTTTTCTGAAGGGGGGTGGGTCCTGGCTTTACCTCTTCTATCATTTTTGCAATCTTCCCGATTTCAGTATGCATTCCTGTCGCTGTGACAATTGCCTTGGCCCTGCCGCTTACAATAATTGTGCCAGAAAAAACCATATTTTTCATATCAGCTATGCCTATTTTCTCGTCTAATGGGACAATATCTTTTTTTACATTGTGTGATTCCCCTGTCAAAGCAGATTCTTGCGCCTGCAGATTGAAAACTTCCGCTAATCTTGCGTCAGCAGGAACTTTGTCGCCTGTTTCCAGAACTATGATATCACCGGGCACAAGATATTTTGCATCAATTTCTCTTATTTGGCTGTCCCGAATTACTGTAGATTTTAGCGAGGCAAGTTTTTTCAGGACTTCAATAGCCCTTTCTGCCCTGTACTCCTGCCTGAACCCCAGAATCGCTATCAAAATAATAATTACTGATATAACAATCGCATCTGTAATCTCCTTAAGAAATGCGGAAATTATTGTTGCTATAATCAGAATCCAGATGACAACGCTGTTGAATTGCTCAATGAAGATCTTCCACGGAGAAATCTTTTTTGCTTCTTTTATCTCGTTCAAGCCATATTTCTGTAACCTTTCGTCTGCCTCTTTTTGAGAAAGCCCTTTAACTGAAGTATTAAGTTCCCTTAAAACTTGCTCTATAGTTTTGCTGTGCATAATTAGAAATAATTATCTGTGTTGCTTACATTGTCCTCTTTTGGCGTTGATTTCAAGTCCTTCAATTTTGTTATGAAATACTCTAAGCAGTCCAAACCGCAGAAGCTTGCTTTTTTCTTGAAATCATCAGGGCCAAACACCAATGTGTAGTTGTTTGATTTATAAAAATTTAAGTCATTTGAGCATGTAGCGCAGATTTTCTCATGCTCTTTTAACTTCTTTTTTATTTTTTCTTCCAATAATTTCTTCACAGTTATTGCGCCGCTATCCAGGTCATTTTTGAATCTCATCAACTCGTTGTAGTCCAAAAATTCTATTACGTCTTCAAACCTTTTATTCATTTGCTTCACCTCATTATTTCTTCAAATTTTATATGCCACTGATTTGAATCTTCATCATAAGAAAAGACAACATTGTATTTCTTGTTCTTGTCAAGAGCGAATAGAAGGGGCATAGGTATTGTAGTCTCGAAACTAGAACCTCTTTTGTACAGTTTTCGCTTGAATTGTGCCATAATACTTATTATTTTACTTAATTAAATACTTATTTATAAACCTTCTTGTTTGATTTTCGATATTGAAAATAAATTATACTTATTTTTAAACTTATTTAAATACTTACTTATTTAGAAATGGGCTTTGTCGCATTCCTTGGGCTTAATTAAATTTTTGGTCATTTGTCGCATTGCTGGACTTGACAAATAGAATAAGCAGAAAACCTCTGTTTATTTGATTGTAGGCTCTTTAATTTATTTTGAGGAAAAGGCGGAAACCACTGCTGCACTTTTAGCAATCCTCAAAACACAGGAAGCTGAAAAGTGCCTCCGTAGCTCCACCGCCTTTTTCCTCAAATTAAAAAATTAGTTTAGTATAGTCCCATCTTCCAATAGATGAGGATACCAAACTGAACCACAATTTGTAAGAATCCATGCTCCAGAGCTAAATTTTCTTACAAAGTTATTGTAGTTATTGTCTTGTTCCATTTAATCACCTCCGTCTCTGCTTTTACTCTGCAGAAATTTGTAACCTTCTGCAGTTATCCTAAAATCAAAACGATTTATTGTTTTGTTATTCCACTCAATCAAACCATCGTCTTGACAAAGATTTAATTGCCTTTTAACTTCCTTCCTATCAACTCCAAGAAGTTCGCATAATTTATCTTTATCTTGCCATTTACCTTCTCTTTCGGATAACTTACTCAACATATTTTTTTGTAGATTTTCCATGTTTTTACCTCATTGTTTTATATTTTAAAAATAAAAAAAAGTTTGTTGATGTCCAAATACCCTGCTTGTGCAGGGCAGACATTATATTCCTGTAAAATATAACCACAGGATTTGTAGTCCGACACCAGTCCAGAATATCATTCCAGAGTAGGCGAAACCTAGCATCATTCCTATGCCACCAAGCGTGATGGCTATTGATGCTGGATGTCGGGCTACAATGTTTGCTATAACATTAAACGCCATAGTTTGTCCCTCCAAGGGCTTTTGTTTTTTAACAGAATTCGTAAGAGTAAGGTCGGTAAGCCAAGAAAATACCGAAAAGTTTTAATATGGGCAATCTATTTTCTCTGTTGTAACCCAGAGTAGACAGATTGCTTTCCTTCTTACTAGAAGGGCGTTGTGGCTTACGCCGCAACGTTCCTTCTGCCCTTATATTTTTTCTGTTAATCATGATATTCTTTTTACCTTTGGAGAAGCAGTAACGAAGAGGGCTTGGTATCAAGCACTCCCGCACCTGCACCCCACCCCACCTTTTATAGCAAAATTCAGCTTTTAGCCGATTTTTGACCAATGTCAATAATATTATGCATCCATATTTATATAGTTTTTGGTTTAATTTAGTCGACAAACCTAGTTTTATTACTATTTTAGAATGGTGATGGGTGTAGCTGATTTTTGACCAAAAAGATTTCTGTTATGCCCATCACCCTAAAATATATACTGCACTACACATATTTTCCGAAACATTTATTCAAAAACTTTTAATATGTAGATGTTATAATTCTCTAAATGAACATCGCAATAATCGCATCTTCAAAAGACCCTGCAGGAATAAACATAAGAAGCAATCTGATTGAATTATTTGATTTTGAGAAAGCCGATGGTAAATTAGATGAAAATGATGTATTTGAATATAACAAACTTCCGAATAAACAAATAAAATTATATTTAATAAACAATGAATTGGTTCATTCTGAGAATATTGATGAAAAAATAGATGCAGATGTTATTGTCTTTGCGTCAAAGCACCGCTCAAAAGAAAACACAAAATCATTTGCAGTGCATGCAATAGGAAACTGGAATACGGCTAGTTTGGGCGGAGAAGAAAAAAAGATTTGTCCGTCTTCTGCGGTTTTAATAAAAAATTTATTCTTGGCTT
>JAHFQL010000069.1 GCA_023259315.1 Candidatus Woesearchaeota archaeon
GGTGATTTCTGCATTTATTTTGAAGACGGGAAAGGGAATGTTATATTGATAAACAACAGCTACAGGGGCATTGGCGCTTCAAGTATAAACATAAGCGGGGTGCCATGCAGCCAGAAATAATATTTGCAAATTGCTTTAAACCAAATCAAAAACTATAAATACATAATTCTAAATTAGATAATAATATGGCGATTAAAAAAAAGGGGTACTTCTTTTTATTAGATGCGATACTAGGGCTCTCTGTGATTGTCATTGGCACTTTTCTGATATTATCATTATTCATAAAGGTGCCTGAATCGACACAAGTTGGATTTATAGCCTATGATTTGATGAATTATATTTCCAATACAAAAATAAAGGATTTTAATAATCCATATGCCGGCATAGGCGGTGAATTATGGAAACAAGGCCTTATTACAGACCCTGAAAATTCCTTACTGCAGCAAATTGGGGAATTTTATACTAAAAACAATCTCGACACAGCGGAAAAATTTATTCAGAATGTTTCTGCAGAAATCGTACCATCACAGTTCATGTATGAAATCTGGATAGACAACAAAAAAATATATCCTAAAAACTCTTCATTGGAGCATATAAAATCCAAAGATACTACAGATCTTCTTTTGACATCAAAAAAGATTACATTCGGCATAATAAACGCAACCACTAATGATTTATGGGGCCCATATAAGGCAGAAGTATTTGCTTGGAACGTTGGTAAAACTAAAGTTGGCACCACTACATCATATTCCATATGCAAAAATGCAGAAGATTCTGGCTCTTGTAACGGGCTGGATGCAGTTCATGGGTCTGGCTACAAGTGCCTATGCTGCAGCGAGCATGATTTCTGCTGCACGGGATGTTGACAAGATGAAAGCAAAAAAAGGCATATTTTTCACGTTTTTAGCTATAATTATAATGAGCATATTCATTATATTGTATACGCCCCAGGCAGACATAACATTGCAAAAAGACACAAAATCCATCAGGGTAAGGATAGATAATATAGATAATTATGTAAATGACCTGAAAAATGATTATTTTGAGAAGGTGCTAAAAGCCACTACAAGCAAGACAGTCTTATCAATGATTCTTTATATGAACGCCACAGGCAAGTACATAAAAGAAAGCGATTTTAATTCTGTATTTTCTGAAATCATGATAAACGGAACAATCAATAATGTCCCAGTGGATTCTATAACAGGAAAAAAAATAATGGAGAATAACACATTAATCAATTGGAACGATAGGGTTGCATCCAGCGCAAAAGATGCACACAATGTCAATACTACAATAATAATCCGTAACGTGTCTATATCGCAGTCCAAGCCATGGACTTTGGATTCCAAAATGATGTTAAACTTGTCTATAACATCCAATGTGGCAAACTGGCTGGAAGAAGATATGACGGTAAGCACCACTACTAGCATTGGGGGTTTCCCCGACCCATATTATTTGCTTAATTCCAATGGCATGTATCAAAATGAAATTAAAGAGTCCAGCGTCGAGTTCAACCAATGGAATATATCAATAGTAAGGGAACACATAAGAAATGGCACTTATGTGCACTGGAGCATGTCAGATGCCCCAAGCTTCCTGATGAGATTCACAAACACGACCACAAACTCAAGCTGCTGCGGCATAGAATCCATTGTTAACCCAAATAAAATAATACCCAATGACCAGCGTGAGAGTTATGTCGATTATCTGTTCTGGACGCATACTTATAATCCTATTGCAAATTGCACGCAGATTTACAATATAACCCACCCTCCGACAAGCATTGGCCTATGGGATGAATTCACATTTGTAAAACTTGATTTGAACCACTTGATAATATACAATATAACTTCGCAAGATTCTAAAAGAAACTGTTGAATAAAACACGAATTAATTAAGTTGTCACTCCAACTAAATAAATAAAGTTTTTATATCATAAACTTAATTTTAAAAATATATGCTAAAAGAGGACAACATTATAATCCGTACAGCAGCTGATGAGCTATTTGAGTTAGTTAAGAAAAATGCAAAGATATCGGTGGAAGGTGCTGCGAAACAATTAAGAATACCTCTCGCAACAATACAGGCATTAGTTGACTTTTTGGTTGAAGAAAAAGTTTTTGGGATAGAGTACAAGTTCACAACTCCTTATATATATCTTTACAGGGAGAATTTAAAAGGTGCAAAGAGTAAAGAGAGAAGCCTGACAAAGGGCCTTGCCACAAAAGAATATTTTTATGAGAGGGCAAAGCAGAAAGAAGTGCCTTATGAGTACATAGAAGGGTTGTGGAGGAAATACCTCCAGCAGAATATGAGTCACATAAGGGAAGAATTTTTGAGAATAACAAAGGAAAAAAAAATTTCAGATGAGCATGTTGAAGATTTGTGGAAAAAATATTTGTCTTATCTTTAAGAAATGGACATTGATGAATTTTTGGACAGGGAGCTTACCGACTTGGGGCTTTCCGCAGACGCTGAAAAGTCAGAGAACAAGTTAGATTCAGGAATGAAAGAAGATGCAAATCTGACGCAAACCTTGTTTGCCGATATCAAAAGAGATTTAACAAAGGCAAATCTTGATGAGGCAGAGCGTTTATATAATGGATTATGGAATGCTCTGCTGCAGCAAAAGCTCAAGTGGAACAAGGACGTGTATGAGCAGATATCATCCCTCGGCATACAGTTCTCCAGCACATTGAACCATGCCTATGAAGAGCTGAAAAATAAGTCTAACCAGATAAATGAATTGGCGAATAGGGCTAGGAACTTTTTAAGAGAAGGAAAAAAAGACATGGCTTTGAAGATATATTCGCAAGCGCAGGAAATAAACAATTCAATCCCGAATGTATTTTTTCAGGAGAAAAGAGCCCTGCAAGAGCAGGTTACGATTTTGTACAAAGATATAGTTAGCTTGACAGATGCTGAGTTAATACAAAGAGTATCCAGCATCATGCAACAGATAAATCAGCTCATAGACAAAATTAATTCTTGTATATTATCAAATGATATTGAAAATGCATCTTCAAATTATTCGAAATGCATCGAATTGTACAATCAAGTGCCGGAGGGATTTTTAAGGGACAAGAACTCAGCAGGCATGAGGCTTCTGGACATTTACAGGAGCCTTAGCATAAACAATGAAATAGTCAACCTCCAAATGCAGCTAAGCCAGAGGATGCAGTTTAAGCAACAACCAATCAAGACTTTTGTAAAATCACCTTCATTTGAGCCAGAGCCAAAACCGGTAACAACCAAACAACAATACAATGTCAAAACACCCTTTCAGGAGCAGCATCATCTTCCGGAAAATTATCGCATATTAAACAGAAAAAAAGAGAATGCAATAAAAAACATCAAAAGGGGATTTTACAATGAAGCATGGAAAGAAATAGAAGAAGCGTTGCAATTAGCTCCAAACGACGTTGAGGCAAAAGCGCTTCGTGCCAAGATAAAGACACTGCAATAACAAAAATGGACAAAGGTGAAAAATTAATAGATACTTATGCATTAAATGTCAATAACATAGTTATTCACGTATCGATAGCGCTAAAGTCAGACGATCCTGTACCAACATACTCAATTTCTATAACAAACATAAGCGACACAACAAAGATAATTCTTGAAAAAATAAGGGACGAGTTCGTTGCTCAGGAAACAAGAACTGTAAGCGAGGAAACGAACATGCCGGATGTGCAAGAGCAATTCAAGGACAGCATCCTAAAGCTCTTGGCAAAATATTTCCCAAATGCTGACAAAAAGACAATGGACATGCTGATAAATTACATACTGCAGCAGAACATAGGGTTTGGTAATATTGACATACTCCTCAAAGACATTAACCTGGAAGAAATTGTGGTGAACAATGCGAAAGAGCCTGTGTGGGTTTACCATAGGAAACATGGCTGGCTTAAGACCAATGTAATTTTGCCCAGTGAATCCAAAATCAGGCATTATTCTACAATAATCGGCAGGGACGTTGGCAAAGAAATTACTTTGCTGAATCCTTTAATGGACGCGCATCTAAAAACAGGAGACAGGGTAAACGCAACATTGTCCCCCATATCCTCAAAAGGCAATACATTAACTATAAGAAAGTTCGCTGTAAGGCCATGGACGATTACAGATTTCCTGAGGGAAAAAACTATCTCTTATGAAGGTGCAGCTTTGGTATGGATGGCTGTGCAAAATGAATTATCAGTTATCGTTTCAGGCGGGACAGCTTCCGGAAAAACCAGCATGCTTAATGCAGTCGCAAACTTTTTCCCCCCCAATCAAAGAATAATTTCCATAGAGGATACAAGAGAATTGGTGCTACCGAAATTGTTGCATTGGGTTCCTATGGAGACGAGATTGGCAAATCCTGAAGGCAAAGGCGGCATCGAAATGCTTGACCTCATAGTCAACTCATTGAGAATGAGGCCTGACAGAATAATTGTGGGCGAAATTAGGAGGAAAAAAGAAGCTGAAGTGCTTTTTGAGGCAATGCACACAGGCCATTCTGTATACGGGACTTTGCACGCCAATAATGCAAGAGAAACTATAAATAGGCTTACAACACCGCCAATAGACCTTCCTAAGCAAATTTTGTCAGCACTTTCCATGATTCTCGTGCAAAATATCAACAGGCGCATAGGCAAAAGAAGGACATTGCAGATTGCTGAAATTCTTCCTGACGGAAATCCGAGAGTATTGATGCAGCTGAATCCCATAAAAGATGTGTTGGAATTTGTCAATGAACCGATTGCCATAATAGAAACACTAAATCTTTACACGGGTCTTTCAAAGGCTGAGATTTTCACTGACATACAGGCGAAGATTGCTATCTTAAAATGGCTGGTCAGGAATAATGTGATTGATATAAACAAGATAGGCTTGTTGATGTCTAGATATTATCAAAACAGGCCAATTATGAATTTAAAGGGTGTGTAATATTAGTTTTGCAAACAGGGTGTCTTTATTTTTTCCTCATTTGAAAAGGGACTTGAGAATAGCCCATATGCCATATGCTCCTACGGATTACATAAACAAGAATCTTAAAACTACCCTCATAGCCAGCGTGTTTTTTACAGTTCTTTTTTTTTTCGTGCTGCAAAAGGCAAAATTATCCCTGCTGCTTCTAATTCCGGGTTTCATGATATTGTTCATTTTAATTTTTGAGTATTATATAATATTGATAAAATCAAAGATACGGCAAAGGGAGCGCGAAATAAACAGGGAAGTTCTTTTCGTGGGAAGGTACCTGCTGGTAAAAATATATTCTGGAAGGCCTTTGCTCAATGCACTTATTGAAACTTCAAGCAGCAAGGGCATAACAGCCAAATACATAAAAGAGATTGTTGACGACATAGGCACAGGAAGCACCATAGAGGACGCTTTGAACAACGCTATGATTTACTCGCCATCAGAAAGATTAAGGAAAATTTTGTTTCATGTAAACAATGCATTGAAGCTCGGCATAGATATTACAAAACCATTGGAATCTGTCTTGGAAGAGATAACAAGAGAAGAAGAGCTGGAAATAAGTAAATACGGCAAGAAACTCAATACCTTGGTTATCTTTTATATGCTGTTAGCTGTCATATTGCCATCTTTGGGAGTTGCGATTTTCATTGTGCTGTCAAGCTTCCTTAACACCCCAATCAGCTTGAACGGATTGCTGGTACTTGTATTCTGCATAATAGTGCTTGAGTTCATTTTTATCACGCTTTTCAAGTCAATAAGGCCTATGGTGGATCTTTAAATGGCACTCAAGATAATATTTTTGGAGGAATTCGGAAAGGCGTTTGTGCCTAAGAAATTGATACCCACCTTAAGAAAATACATGCTGAAAGCCGGCCTCGATGAAGTTCCCTATAAATTCTTTGGGTTATTATTCTATTTTTCTGCATTTATTACAACCTTGATATTTATCTTGTTTGTTTTTCCATGCTTGAATCATCCGGCTGAATGCACATTATTAAAGGGGTTTTCAATACAAAAATTCTCCCTTTTGGAGATTTATGTCTATTCATTTGTAAGCTGGTCCATAGTGCAATTGTTTTTCGCAATCCTGTTCATATTGCTGATATATTTTTATTTGGATTTGAAAATATATTACCGCACAAAAAAGATGGAGGAGCAGTTTCCTGATTTCTTGCAGGTGCTCTCCGCAAATTTGAAGGGAGGAATGACTTTTGAAAGTGCCTTGTGGTCTGCAATAAAGCCGAGATTTAATGTCCTAGGCAGTGAGATGTCCAAGACTTCCAAAAAGGTCATGACCGGTTATGACATCAGCAAAGCCTTGACAGAATTGTCCGAAAAATATGACTCATTAATGCTGCGCCGCACAATCGACTTGATAATAAGCGAGGTGGAAAGCGGCGGCAATGTTTCTGAGCTGATAGACAGAATTGTTGACAACCTCAAGGAAACAAAAGCGTTGAAAGATGAAATGTCTGGAAATGCCATTGCTTACGTGATATTTATTTCCATAATTGTTGTTGTCATAAGCCCGCTCCTTTTCGCGCTTTCCTTTAATTTGCTTAGCATACTTATAAGCTTCATCAATAAGTTGGCATTTTCAACACATAGCATACAAGGCCTGCCTTTTGTTTTTTCAAAAGTCACTGTAAAAATCGAGGATTTCAGGAAATTTTCCGTGTTGGCGCTTTTTGTCATATCCTTTTTCTCTTCATTAATAGTAGCCATTGTGGAAAAAGGCGAGATAAAAGCTGGAATCAAATACATCCCGATATATACCTTCGGCTCGATCGGATTTTATATAATTTTTATGAAATTATTGGGTTCATTGTTTACCGGAATTGTGTAATAACAATAAAGACTCTGGGTGAAAATAAAGTTTTGCCATCATTTTATGCGAGCATTATTCAATAATACATA
>JAHFQL010000003.1 GCA_023259315.1 Candidatus Woesearchaeota archaeon
AATCAAAATGTTCATCTTACAATGCCAGAAATGCAAGAACTCAATGAAATACCAAAGCAAAGACATGTTCTTGTCAAAAAAGAAGAAAAAGTGTGTTTATTGCGGGTTTAACATGTTAGTCACAAAAGCCATAATAAAGAAAATATGATTTTTCTTCAATATGGAAAATTTCTATATAGAAAATAATATAAAAACATAACACTTATAAATCAATAAATTAACCAGATTATAGACGACAAAAGCATAATGAAATTCTAATTAAGATGGCACAAGAAAATGAACAAAAATTAGGCACAAGAATAGTGCAAAGAATCATTCAGGAAGAGATGAAGCAAAGCTACTTAGACTACGCAATGTCAGTTATAGTTGGTAGAGCTTTACCAGATGTTAGAGATGGTTTGAAACCTGTTCATCGCCGTGTCCTTTATGCAATGTGGGAAGCTGGTCTAATACATGACAAACCATTTAGGAAATCTGCTTTTGTATGCGGTCAAACGATGAGCCGTTTTCATCCGCATGGGGATGCTGCAATTTACGACACTCTTGTCAGATTAGCCCAGGATTTCTCAATGAGATACCCATTAATACAAGGTCAAGGCAATTTTGGCTCAATTGATGGTGATCCAGCAGCAGCAATGCGTTATACGGAATGCAGATTGGCAAGACTCGCAGAGGAAATGCTTGAGGATATTGACAAAAGAACAGTAAGGTTTATTCCTAATTTTGATAATTCTGTAACAGAACCTATTGTATTGCCATCAAAGCTACCAAATCTTTTGATTAATGGCAGTTCAGGTATTGCAGTCGGAATGGCAACAAACATTCCACCGCATAATCTTGGAGAAGTAATTGATGCCGTAACAAATCAAATAGACAATCCGGAAATAGCTGTAGAAGAAATAATGCAAATTGTTCATGGACCAGACTTTCCAACAGGAGCTATAATATATGGCACCAGCGGTATAAAAGAGGCTTATTCAAAAGGAAGGGGAAAAATTTTAGTTAGGGCAAAAACCACAATAGAGCAAGACAAAAATAAATCTGTGATAATTGTAAATGAAATACCGTTTATGGTTAACAAGTCAGAGCTTCTGGAAGAGATGGCAGACTTAGTCAGAGACAAGAAAATTGTTGGAATTTCTGATTTAAGGGATGAATCAGACAGGCATGGAATCAGGGTCGTCATAGAGCTCAAAAAAGATGCAGATTCAAATGTCGTCCTTAACCAATTATTTGAGCACACAAGGATGCAGACAACTTTTGGTGTTATAATGCTTGCGCTTGTCAATAATGAGCCAAAAGTATTGAACATAAAGCAGCTAATTCATTATTACATAGAGCATCGAAAGGATGTTGTAAGGAAAAGGGCGTTATTTGATTTGAACAAGGCACAGACAAGAGCGCACGTTCTTGAAGGGCTGATAATAGCCATGAAAAATATAAATAATGTGATTAAATTAATTAAAGAGAGCAAATCAGTCGAGGTCGCTCACGAAGTATTAATCTCAAACTTTAATCTGACAAAAGAGCAGTCAACAGCGATTTTAGAAATGCGGCTGCAAAGGCTTACTTCCCTTGAGCAGGAAAAGATAAACCAGGAGCACAAGGATTTGCTGAAATTGATAGAAGAGCTAGAATCCATTTTGTCAAATCCCCAAAAGATTTTGGGTATTATCAAAAAAGAATTATCGGAATTAAGACAAAAGCACAGCGACTCACGAAGAACCCAGATTGTTGATAGCGAAGAGAGAAGCCTTGAGACAGAAGATCTTATAAAAGAAGAAGAAATGGTTATAACCATAACCAATTCCGGCTACATCAAAAGGCTGCCCTTGCAGACATATAAACTACAGCATCGTGGCGGGAAAGGCGTGATAGCAACAACCACAAAGGAAGAGGACATAGTAAAAAATATTTTTGTTGCAAGCACCCATTCTTATTTATTGTTTTTCACCAATAAGGGTAAAGTTCAATGGCTCAAGGTATATGAGCTCCCTGAAGCAAGCAGGCAAGCTCGAGGTAAAGCGATAGTCAACCTATTGCATCTTTCTAACGATGAAACAGTCACAGCATTTGTTCCTGTAAGGCAATTTGGTGATCAGCATTACCTCATTATGGCAACAAAAAAAGGGACTGTTAAGAAGACAAAACTCATGGCTTACAGCAATCCCAGAAAAACAGGCATAGTGGCAATAACCCTTGATGAAAAGGATGAACTGATAAATGTTGAAATGACAGACGGAAACCAGCAAATCATTTTAGCAACAAAAAATGGAAACGCGGTAAGGTTTGAGGAAAAAAACGTAAGGCCGACAGGAAGGTCTGCCCGTGGAGTAAGGGGAATAAGCTTGAAAGACAATGATGAAGTTATTGGCATGGTGGTTGCATCGGATGAAAAATCATTATTAACTGTACAGAAAACGGGTACGGAAAAAGGACTTTAATTTTAGAATATAGATTGATCAATAGGGGTGGTTCAGGAGTCATTAATATACAATGTTCTGAAAGAAACGGAAAAGTTGTCTCGATATGCTCTGTCACAGACAATGACGACATTATTTTTGTGAGCAAGAATGGAATTATCATAAGGGTCCCTTCAACAGATATTTCTGTTATCGGGAGAAACACACAAGGCGTAAGGGTGATGAGGCTCAAAACAAATGATAAGGTTGTAAGCGCTGTCAAAGTGCCGAGGGAGAATAATGGTCAGGAATAGGTAATTTTATAATTCTAAAGAATTAATACACCGCTAAATCATGCCGTTGCCAGTATGTCAAAAACCACCCATCATAGATGGGTGGCATGCTTGTATATTTTAATAATTGCGTGGTTTTTGACGCTCAAAATTCCATGATACATATTTTGTTACATTTAAACCACTTATGAAACATAAGTGGAATTTTGTTGTTTAAAGAGATTCAATAATATTGTTTAATTTATCTGCTAATACTTTCCACTCGAATTTTTTTAAATCCCTGCTATAATCAACGCTGCCATCATTTTTGAGCCTTAAGATTATCTTTTCTTTCAAATCGTCTATGTCATTTGGCTTGCATAAAGAGTTTTTATATTTAATTAGTATTCTGCTTATGTCTCCAATTTTAGTAGCCACTATGGGAAGACCTATTGCCATGTACTCCAATGCTTTATACGGAAAACAATACTCTGAAAAAAGATTTTTGGGGTTTGGAATTACAGCAACATCAGCGGCATTAAGAGCTAGCACAACTTCTTGCCTTGTTGCGCATTCCCTATAAATAACCCCATCCTGTTCTATTTTAATATCATCTGATATTTTACCGCTTAATAATAAATACGAGTTAGGCATTTGTTTCTTAATATATCTAAAAGCTTGCATTAAAATGTCCACACCTTTAAACCTGCTTATCTCACCTGTGTAAACTATAATCTTGCCATCAGGCAATTTCAATGATTTTCTTGACTTATTTTTATCGATTTTTTGAAATAAACCTAAATCTATCCCATTCTGTACAGTACAAATCTGTTTTTTCCTAAATTCGCAAATTTTTTTATTTAATGAATCACTTACGGTTATGACAATATCTGAATTGATGACTGCCATCTTATCAAAAAATCTTACTAAAGGTATCTTGTATGAATTATAGCAACTATATTCATCCTGCATGTCGTATATGTGCTTTATTTTGAATTTCTTAGAATAAATGTAGCCTAAAATTCCTAGCAGCGGATCTGTGGCTCCGACAATTATATCATAATTATTTTTCTTTATAAGAAGATTTAAAGTGCATAGGAATCGGAAATGGTTTAATATTGAGTACGGCCTTATGAAAAAATTAATATTGTTTTTTTTGACATTCCGGTCTTCATGTTTTTTGTAATCTGGGCAAAAAAAATCAATCTTATGCTTTCTTGCCAATGGCTCAAATAAACTAATCTGCCTTCCAAAATTCTGAAGAACCATATCTTTGTTTGCGCCAAAGCGCTTCATTATAACAAGAATTTTCATTTTTGATAATTTGCTTTGTACCAGGCAATAGTTTCTTTCAAGCCATAATCCAAACTATATTTTGGCTGCCATTTCAGAATTTTTTTTGCTTTATCAATTGAAAGATACTGCCTGTCTATTTCATTTTTTGCTTCTACAAGAATTTTTGGCTTTATTTTTTTTCCCATAAATTTTGTAATTTTATTGTATAAATCAATAACCTTAACTGGCTTTCCGGTTCCGAAGTTGAATGCCTGCCCGACAACTTCTTTTCTATGGATATTTCCTGCCAATGTAAGATAGGCGCTTACAGCGTCCTTAATGTACATGTAATCCCTTTCTGGGGTGCCATCACTTCTTATGATAGGCTGCTTGTTTCCTAACAAAGTCGTAATCGTGTCAGGAATTATTCTGCTGAAGTTCATATCACCAGGACCATAAGTGTTTGCATTTCTTGTTATTGCCAATGGCAAATTGTAAGTCATGTAATAGCATCTCGCGAGAATTTCAGCGCACGATTTTGAAGCATCATATGGGTAGTAACCATTTAGAGGAGATTGTTCAGTATAGGGCAATTTTTTCTGCTGGCCATATGCTTTATCGGATGAAGCAACAATTAATCCTCTTATCGTTTTTGACAGCCGGCAAGCCTCTAAAATATTCCATGTTCCTTTGATGTTGGATTCAAATGTCGATAATGGGCTGCGATTTGCAGGACCAACAATAGCTTGAGCTGCAATATGGAAGCAGAATTGAATGTCGTATTCATTTATTGTTCTTTCACAATCATGAAAATTAACCAAATCGCCATTGACTATATTTATCATGCTTTTTAGTTTAAAAACATCCAAATTGCTTGTTCTTTTAATGTCCCTGACAATTGTTGTGACATTAGAACCTTTATCGACTAATGCTTTGGCTACATGGCTCCCTATAAAGCCGTCTGCTCCTGTGACCAATACATTCATTCCTTTCCATTCAATTTCAGCCATGGAATTCTCCCTTTTTTGAATAATTCATTTAATTCAATTACATCTTTCAAAGTGTTCATACATTTCCAAAATCCCTTATGCTTGAAAGCAGCAATTTGCTTTTCTTTTGCTATTTTCCTTAAAACATCGCTTTCCAAATCATAATTTTTTTTCATGTATGTAAAAATCCACTTGTTGAATACATAAAATCCGCCGTTCATGAAATATTCAAGTTTAGGTTTTTCCTTGAATTCGGTGACCTCATTCCTATTATTTATTTTCAAAATCCCAAATTGGCTTTCAAGATTTACTGCAGTAAGAGTAACTATTTTTTTATTTTTTTTATGGAAATCGTATAACTTGTTGATGTCAACATCGCTTAGGTCATCCCCATAAGTCACAAAAAAATCATCGCCTTTAATCAAATGCCTTACTTTTTGTATCCTTTCAGCTTTTGAAGTGTCCAACCCAGTATCAAAAAATTCAATTTTGACATCCTTTTCATTTTTGAAATATTCTTTAATCTTATCTCCTTTGTAGCCTAAGCAGAATATGAAATCCTTGTGGCCGTAAGATTTGTACATCTTCACTATGTACCACAAAATCGGTTTATGGCCTACATTAATCAAAGGCTTCGGAACCTCCTCTGTGTATTCGCTTAATCTGGTACCTTTGCCACCGCAAAGCACAACTACTTGCATACATTAAAAGATTGAAAGTGAATTTAAAAAGATTGTGATTTAAAGAATCACCTCCTTTTAGCAACCACAAAATAATAAGTCGGGAATCTTCCGGTTTTGTCAAATACATCCAAAATGTCAAATACCTGCGCAATCATGTAAAACGGCCATAAACTATAAGTCAGAATTTGAATAAACCATTTCATTTTCTTTGGAAACAGTAAAGGGATTCCCTTAATCAGAGAATGCAAAATAACTGATGGGAGATTGAAGATGCCGCCAACGGTTTCAACTCGTTCTATTTTGAAATTATCTTCGAGAATGGCCCTTAAACCGTACTCTGTAAATCTGTATTTGTCTTCCGGAGCGTCATGTATTGGGTAAAAGAAAGGCACTATAAAAATGAATTTTCCATCTTTTTTAAGGGCATTATGTACTGACTTTACAGCACTGAAAGGATTCTTAAAATAATAAAATGAATTTACAGAGATGATTTTGTCAAACGAATTTTGCTTGAAGGGCAATTTTTCAGCATCAGATACTAAATGAGTCCTCGATGTTTTTTTGATGTCAAGGCAGACTATATCCCCAGAAATCACCTCATGGTAATATGGATTATCGCCGCAACCCAAATCCAGAATTTTATCATATTTATTTTCAAAAAAAGGCTTAATAAGTTTTCTTATCTTATTCTTAATTATTAAAAATTCACCTACCATTTTAATATTTTTTTAGCATATCAGATATAAACCCGAATATCACAACCTGCAAGCCAATGGTTATTATTAAAATATCCAGCATAATCAACCCAAGATGCCTGAATGCCCCTCCGCCAAATAACTGGAAATAGACAAGGTACAATCCGAGGATGAAACCAATAAGCAAGATCAAAGTCCCTATAATCCCAAAAAACTTCAATGGCTCATAATCCCTGTAGATTCTGATGATGTTAATCCATGCCATTATAGCATAACTAAAAGGGTTTGAAATAAGCCTGCTTTTTCCATTTCTTTTTGCGAAATAAACAGGCACCTCCTTGATTTTGAATTTGTGCCTCACAGCCCTTATAATCTGCTCTTGGGTATAAGTATGATTTGATGTTATTCTGATTTCCTCAGCAACTTTTCTCGTGAAAGCCCTGAAACCAGTTTGTGCATCAGAGATTTTTAAACCAGTTATCTCTGAAATTACTCCAGAAAAAGCAATATTCCCTAATCTTTTAATTAAAGGCATTTCTTCTATTTTGCCTTTGAACCTGCTTCCCAGAACTAGGTCATTTCCCTTTTTTACCTCATTTACGAGTTTTGGTATCTCTGAAGGCAGATATTGGGAGTCAGCATCAATGTGAATTATAATATCTGGCTTAAGCTCAAGTGCTTTTTCAATTTCAGTCTTGAAAGTTTCTGCAAGCCCATAATTTTTAGGAAGACAATAAACTATTGCGCCTGATTTTCTGGCAACCTCCACTGTTCTGTCTTGGCTGCCATCATCAACCACTAAAACTTTATATCCATATCTTTCCTTGTCAAGAACTTTCCTCATATTGGCTATGACCTTGCCTATTGTCTTTTCCTCGTTATATGCTGGTATAGTTACGATAACATTCATATCCTCTTCGAATGGTAAAATATTTAAATACCTTTCCTTTTTTACGAGAAGTATCATGATGAATTTACTCAGTATTTTGTTCTTTTTATTGTCGACTTTCGGATTCGGGACAGCAGCATCTTTCATTGTGAAAGAATCCGAAGATTTTCTAGAAAGAATCCTGATGAGAATTGGAATCGGTTTGGGATTGTTTTTGTTTTTTGGATTTCTTTTGAATCTGGCTAGGGTACCTTTGGATTGGAGAATTTTTCTCGGTGCTAGCATATTAATACTTGCTGTAAGATTATTTGTTGACTACAGAAAGAAAGAATTGTTTAGTTTTAAGGTGAATTTTAATCTTTATTCAATCCTTATGCTTGTACTTTTTTTTGCAACCTTGTATATGTATATTACAGGCGCTTTTGCTTACCCTTATTTGGAAGACGACGATTCCTGGAGCCATGCAATTGGCGTGAAATTTGTATCAATGGAAAAAACAGTTTTTGCCGGCAAAAACAGCGTCTTTCATTATATCGATCCTTATCCGCCGGCTTATGACATGTTCATGGGAATCATACACCAAACAAATGATTCTGTTTATTGGACATTAAAATTTTTTAATGCCTTGCTGGTTTCTTTACCCATAATATTTTTCTTCTATTTTACTAAAAGCCTGGCAAGAAGCTCAAGAAAGGCCTTTTACAGCGCTTTTGTTCTGTTTGCAATTCCGGCCTTTATGAGCCACTTTATCTGGTCGATAGCTATAACTATGCCGCTTTTTTTTATTTCCTTTTACTGCATAGGGAAGGTAAACGACGACAAAAATTGGTGGATTTTATCGGCTTTGGTTATAATGCCAACTATAACTTCATCTCCAACTCACAGCACTTATTTTGGATTTTTCCTTATAATCTATTTTGTTGCAAGATTAATTGTTGAAAGAAAATTTTTGATTTACGAATTCTTTGCGGGAGCTACAGGGATTATTTTGTCATTTCTTTTGTGGTGGATTCCAACTATAATGACCCATGGCTTCAGCGGGGTAATACGCATCATAGGTCCTGCTGGTGGTCCAAGGGCAGGATATCTAAGTATAGAAGGCACATCTGACAGGGTTTATTCTTTATCTGATTTTCTTTGTAATATCTCCACCCCCTGCTACAATGGCCAGAATATGATAAACAGCCCGATAGGAATTGGAATAATAGTTTCTGTGCTTTGCGTTGTAGGGTTGTTTTTATTATTTCTGAGACAGAAGGAAGCATTTAAGAATAAAAATTACTATTTTTTCGTTGCTGTAATCTGGTTTTTTTTCTCATTTTATGCAGTTAATTCATCAGAATCGCCAGTAAAATTGTCTCCATTCAGGACATGGATGCTTTTTGCTATTCCGGTAGCCCTAATGGCTGCAGAAGCTATAAACTTCATTTATTTACTCATAAAATCTTTGTCCAGCAAGCTAATAAAAAAAGAAAATATAGTTCTTGGAGTGTCTGCCTTTCTTATTGTAGGATTGGGTTATTCTATTTTTGTAACTTCATTTGCCCCAAAATATAAGGTCAACACAGCTAATTGGCCACCCGGCGCTTTTTGGGCGTCAACAGATGAAATACAAGGCTATATATGGTTTAAAGATAACATCCCTGCACAATCAAAAGTATTTACCTTTTCTAATAACGGCTTAATAATCGGATTAGACAAGTTCATATGCCACTGGTGCCCTGATGTCAGGGATTTTCAAAGTAACGGTATTGGAAAATCACCAGATGAAATATATTCTTGGCTGAAGAAAAATGATTACAAATACCTTATTGTAGATGGACAGACTGTTAAGAAATTTGGAATAAATGAGACTAACAGGATGATCGTCAATCTTGGTTCAGGTTATAATCTGCAGCCCGTATTTAGAAATAATGGAATCATCATACTCAAGATATGAATATTGGTTATTTCAAGGCAGTCACAAGCCCGCATTTATTGCATTTGATTTTATTTTTGAAACTCCTAGCTTTAGAACCGCATTTACACACATACCCCTCAAACTTTGCCGGATTACCATAAACTAAAGCATAGTTAGGAACGTCCCTTGTAACAACACTCCCAGCACCCACCATAGCAAATTCTCCAATAACTATGCCGCATACAATAGTTGAATTTGCCCCTATAGATGCTCCTCGCTTAACTAGAGTCTTGATTATTTTCCAGTTGGAATAAGTCTTTGCAGAGCCATTAGGATTAATAGCTCTTGGATTTTTATCATTGGTGAAGCAAACATGGGGTGCAATAAAAACCCCATCTTCTATGGTAACTCCATTATAAATCGACACATTATTCTGGATTTTAACTTTATTACCTATGATAACATTCTTATCTATGTACACATTTTTGCCGATTACGCAATCCTCGCCTATTTTTGCATCTTCCCTAATATGGGCATTATGCCAGATCCTTGTATTTTTGCCAATATCAGGACTCTCAACAAATGCACTTTCATGAAAAAACACATTATTTTTTTGCATTTTTTTTTATTTCCCCTGCATAAGTTTTTATCTTTATCACTACATCACATATACTATCAATCATTTCATCTCCCATTATGTTGTATATAGGCAGACAGACTATATTTGATGCTACTTTTTCTGTGATAGGCAGTTTTGCTGACGCATATTCCTTATACAAATCAGTTTTATGCACAGGCGGATAAAAATATTTCTTTATAGGTATTCCATCTTTTGAAAGCGCCTCTGAAAAAGCGTCACGAGACAATCCGAAGACCTCTGGGTCTATAACAACAGCAAAATCCTTATAGGTTGATAGTACACCTTTACCAATTTTTTGGAATGATACGCCCTCAATATTTTTAAGCTTATTAATAAATATTTTCGCGTAATTATTCCTATTCTTCACATAAGTCTCCAGATCTTCCATAAACATTAAACCTAATGCTGCATTAACTTCGCCAAGTCTGGCATTTAAACCTTGATAAACTACATTGTAATCTTCCAACACGCCATAGTTTCTGGCAACTTTCATTTTTTTTATTAGGCTGATATCATTGGAAGAGACTATGCCGCCTTCAATTGTACTCAAAAGTTTTGTAGGTGAGCAGCTGAATATTTCAGCATTGCCGAAATTTCCAACTTTTGTGCCATTATAGTTGCCGCCCAAGCCGTGTGCAGAATCAAAAAAAAGATTCATTTTGTGGTCAGCAGCAAGGTCTGACAGAGCTTTTATATCACAGACATTCCCGAAAATATGGGTGGCTAATATGGCTTTTGTATTTGGTGTAATGGCCTCGCTTACTTTGTCTGGGGAAAGATTGAATGTTTTTTCATCTATGTCAACAAATTTGAATTTGCAGTCGCACCATGACATTGAAATAGCAGTGGCACAGAATGTAAAGCTTGGCATTATTATCTCTTGTTCCCTAAGGCCAAGGAGCTGTGCTGTCAGCATAAGACCGGCTGTGCAGGATGATAAAGCTGCAACATGCGTACCCAAATACGATTCAAGATTTTTTTCGAATTTCTCAACAGTTGAGCTGTTTGTCACAAGATTTGTCTTGAATATTGAGCGGGCGCCTTCTGCAATTAAATCTGCGTATTTATCCATAGGGGGCCTGAGAAAAGAAATCGGCTTAGCAAACTCAGGCTTACCACCTAATATCGCTGGCTTCTCTATTTTAATCCCCTGTCTTTTTTATAATACTCAAGTGATTTAATTAAACCTTCTCTTAAATTAATTGTAGGTTCATAACCTAAATTTTCCTTTGCCTTTTTTATGCTTCCAACGCGATCCGTAACAAATGTTTGAGCCGCGGGTTCGTACGTAATCGGTAGGTTACTCCCAGTTATTTCAAGCAAAATTTTAGATAGTTCATTAATAGAAGTTTTTACTCCTGTGCCAACGTTGTAAAACCCATTATTCACATTGGATTTTAATGCCAGTATATTCGCTCTCGCGACATCCTTGACATAAACAAAATCATAACTTTGGGTGCCATCACCATAAACGATTGGCGGCTTGCCGACAAAAATCCTGTCCAATATCTTCATAATTATGGAAACATAAGTACCTTTGTAATCCTGCCTCGGTCCATAAACGTTCATATACCTCAATCCTACAAAATTAAGATTTCTTCTGTGATGCACCGCAGTTAACATGGCCTCTCCTGCTATCTTGCTTGCACCGTAAAAAGTATTATTGTTAAATGGATGGTCTTCCTCTATAGGATTCTTTAGCGCGTTACCGTAAACAGATGCGGATGAAGAGAAAATTAATTTTTTGACATTATTTTTTATGCACGCTTCAATAACGTTGAAGGTGCCTTCTATATTAACCTCGAAAGCACTTCGCTCGTATTCATTGCATTGTAAGAGCCAGAGCGCAGCCAGATGAAATACATAATCCACACCCTCCATCGATTTATTCAACACATCAACATGTAAAATATCGCCGCCATCCTCAAATATTCTAACTCGGCTGTCCTTTAAGGCGTCATTCAAATTTTCTTTTTTTCCCCTGCAGAAATTGTCATAAATAATTATTTCTTTGGGATTTTCTTTTAGGAGTTCTTCAACTAAATGACTTCCAATGAGTCCAGCACCGCCAATTACTAAAATCCTCGAATTTTTAATTTCCATCCGTCTTGGAAATAATATTCTATTTATATGTTTTTGTATTTCCTAATTATAATTATTTCTTAAGGATTAATGAAAAGTTATATAAATAAAACAGAAACACAAATTGTAAAAATGAAAATGTGCATAATAGAAAAGGACAGAAAGATATCTTATTCTATAAAGATTTTATTGGATGTAATGGGGTTAAATTCTCTTGTTAAGGAAAATGAACGAATAGAACTTGAAAAATTCAAAAAGGAAAATATAAACTTTTTGATTATGAATGCAAGTCATATAGACAATGATAACAAGAATGATTTGGCAAAGTTTGCCAAGGATGGTGGGAAAATAATATTTTACGGAATGCCAAACAATAATTTGCTAAAGGAACTTTTTGATATAGGCATAGTAAATAAGGAAAAAACAGATGCATATGGGTACATTGAAAAAAATTTTATTGACTACCTCGAGGAGAATAAATATTATAATGAAAGAAAAATACCATTTTGTTTTGAAGCATCTTTAGACTGGAAAAACAGCACTAAATTTGGAAAACTCTTGCACAACTCTGATGAGCTCGCAATAGCTTACATAGGAAAATCAGGTTCCTCTAACAATGTTGCATATTTATTGCCAGATGTTTTCGGAGCAGCTTATTCATTGTTGACAGACCAAAACGATTCTTACAGGGAAGGTATTTTCAAAAGACAATTTCCTATTGATTCGCTGCTATATGTTTATATAAAAATAATACTGGCGGTAATTGAGAATTTGTCCAGAGATATAACAATTTTAAAATATTTTTGGCCAAACAAGAATTTAAGCGCCCTGACCCTAACGCATGACATAGACACCTTGTATGATATCACTGATGGAATTAATGCTTATAGAACTCTGGAAAAAAAATTTGGAGTTATCTCAGCTTGGAACTTCAGGCCAGGTGACAGGTACGAGATTCCCAAGGAACTTATAAATGGCTTAATGAGTGATGGAAACGAGATTGGATTGCATTCCATAAACGAATCAATTAAGTCTTTGCCAGAGTTCAAAAGACAAAAGAAATTTATTGAGAACTATACGGACCAGGAAATTCTTGGAGTCAGATCTCATGCCCTTAACAGGGAACCTATAATAACACAAGAAATCGCACATGAAGCAGGCATGCTTTATGACTCTTCAATACCTGATACAGATAACTGCGTCCCTAATCAACAATTTAAAGGCAATACTATATTCTTTCCATACCAACTTTACTTTACTAAAAGCAGCCCTGCAAAAAATCTCTTGATACTTCCGCTAACAATACATGATTGGTGGTACGTCACCGGAAATAAATGGGAAGAAAATAAGATTATGCAGTTTTACAAGGATAAAACAGCTTATATCCGAGACAGAAATGGGTTAAATGTAGTATTGTTTCACGCAGCAGATTACATGAGCGGCAAAGACAGATTATGGATGTATGAGCAGTATCTAGATTATATCAAGAAATTACCAAGATTATGGCTGGCGAAACCCAAAGAAATCGCATTGTGGGCAAGATACAGGGATAATCTAGAAATTGAATACACTTTTGACAATAATGATTTGAAAATTCAAGTTAGGGATAAAATTGAATTACCGGAAGGAGAGTTTATTGACACAATATCTCTGCTGATAAGGTGCAATCAAGATTTAAATAAATTATCTGTATATTACAATCAATCTGCTATGGATTTTGAATTGGAAAAAATAAAGAAAAACAAGACACTTTTGCACATTCGCATAAACAGGAAGCAAATTGATTAAAAAAATCACCATTGACAACATTGCCGAAATATCAAAAATACATAAAAATATTTTGCCAGGTAGCTTCTTTGCTATTTTAGGCGAGGAGTTTCTGAGGGAATTTTACTATAAAAATATTATAAAGAATAAGAAATTCTCCGGTTTTTATTATGAATTTAATAAAAAGACAGTTGGATTTATCACATTCACATACTCAGGCGGCATATATTTCGATATGATGAAAAAGCATTTTTTATCTTTGCCGTATTACACAATTAAAGAATTGATAAGAAATATAAAAAAAACTGGTGTAATCATTTCTGCAGCATATTACCTATTATTCAATCAAAGAAACGAGTTGCCAAATATACCGGCAGAGATTATAGCATTCGGCGTTTTGCCTGACTATAGGGCCAACAGATTTAATAATGCCACAGGAAGAGTGGAAAAAACAGACTTCTATAGGAAATATCGTGTCAAAGTTTCAGAAGAACTATTTGTTGCAGCTGCAAAGGATCTTTACAAAAACGGTGAAGATGAAATGAAAATTACAACTGAGAAATCCAACACGGCCTCAAACAAGTTTTATTCGCAGCATGGGTGCAGGCCCACAGGGATAAAATCAAAGTTTTTAGATTCTGAGCTTGCCATTTACAGATGCCAAATAAAAAATATCCTGAATAAACAGCAAAACTAAAGATATTTAAATCGTCTTTAATTAAGATTGACAATGGCAACAAAACCTTCATCAATAATTTTTATTTTATTCGCAACTTTGCTTACATCAAGCGCCCAAGCATTGTACAAATTTGGAGTTAGAACCACAAATTTTTATTTAGATGCAATTTTTAATTTTTATTTTATTGCTGCAACTCTGCTTTATGTGGCGGCAGGCATAATAGCAATAATCTCCTTCCGGGAAGGCGACGTCTCCATACTGTATCCCCTATTTGCTACAAGTTATATATGGGTTAGTTTACTGTCAATTTACTTTTTCTCTGAAACAATAAATTCATACAAATGGATTGGCATAGCTGTAATAATTGCAGGAGTGATTTTCATAGGGCTTGGCAACAAGAAAATGCCAGATTTAAGCGGTGCATGGCAATGACAACACAACTGTGGTCTATATTACTAGTTCTTTTTGCCTCACTTCTTGCATCAATCTCTCCAATATTGCTTAAAAAGGCTTCTGGAAAGAGGCTTTTTAATCTTAAATCCTTGGCAACAAACTATTTTTTGTTTGTGGCAGTTATTCTTTATGGACTGGGAATCATAATCTTTATCACAGCCCTCAGGGGCGGCGAACTTTCTGTGCTTTATCCAATATCTTCACTTGGATATGTTTGGGCATCTTTATCCAGCGTAAAATTTCTTGGTGAGAAAATGAACATATACAAATGGATAGGGCTAGCATTGATAATAATAGGTGCTTCTTTTGTCGGGATCGGAAGCAGAGGCTAATATTTTACCAACCAAAAATAATTTAAATAGCCTACTTATCCTTAATGTGGATATTGATGATTCCTATCTCAAAGCCTTTATTGGGTAACGAAGAAGAGGCACTTGTACTTGAAGTTTTAAGATCCGGCAAGCTTGTGCAAGGCCAGAAAGTGGAAGAATTTGAGAAAAAATTTGCAGAATTTATAGGAACAAAATACGCAATTGCAACTAATTCTGGGACAAGCGCTTTGCACACGGCCTTGCTGGCCTGCGGCATAGGGAAAAATGATGAGGTTATTACTACCCCCTTTACATTTATTGCGTCTGCCAACTCAATCGTGTTTTGCAATGCAAAGGCGGTTTTTGCAGATATTGATGAAAACACCTTTAATATAGATGCAAATCAAATTGAAAGCAAGATAACCAAGAAAACAAAGGCCATAATGCCCGTGCATCTTTATGGCAACCCCTGCGACATGAAGTCTATACAGGAAATTACAAGTAAACATAATCTAGTGATTGTGGAAGATGCCTGCCAAGCCCATGGAGCGGAATTTGATGGCAAGAAAGTGGGATCATTCGGAACAGGGTGCTTTAGTTTTTATCCTTCCAAGAATATGACCACAGGCGAAGGCGGGATGATAACTACCAATGACGCGGAGATAGCGGAAAAATGCAGACTCCTAAGAAACCAAGGCCAAAAAGTCAGGTATTATCATGAAATTATGGGATATAACTACAGAATGACAGACATTGCTGCAGCCATAGGCATAGCCCAGATCAAAAAATTGGAAAATTTCAATAAAAGAAGAATAGAAAATGCACAATACCTAACAAAAAAACTTTCAAAACTAAGATGGCTTGTAACACCAAGAGCAAATGAAAGATGCAAGCATGTTTTCAATCAGTATACCATTAGGATTACAGGCAAAAAAAGGGAAGACGTGACAAAAATTCTCGAGCAGAAAGGCATACAAACATCTATCTACTACCCAGTTCCTGTCACAATGCAAAAGACCTATGCTGAATTGAAAGCAGAAATGCCATTAAGCAATAGAATTGCAAGGGAGGTGCTTTCTTTGCCGGTGCATCCCAGCTTATCAAAGGAAGAGCTTGACCATATAATTGAATCTTTGGAGAATCTTAGATGAATACGGCAGTAATTGGCGTTGGAAATATGGGAAGAAATCATGCCAGAGTTTTTTCCCAGATATCCAATCTTGTAGCTGTGGCTGATATCAACAAAAATAGGGCACACGAAATTGCCAAATTGCACAATTGCAATTACTATTCAAATTATAATGATATGTTAGAGAAGGAGAAAATAGACGCAGTTTCCATAGTTGTACCGACCCCCCTGCATAAAGAAGTTACAACTGACGTGATGAAAAAAGGAGTTAACGCTATCCTTGAAAAGCCAATTGCAAGTAATTTAAATGATGCCATGGAAATATTCAAAGTCGTTAAAAAAAGCAAGTTTAAATTTACAGTGGGCCATGTCGAGAGGTTTAATCCTGCGGTAATTAAGTTTAAAGAAATATTGGACAGGGGCGATTTAGGGGAGATATTGGGCATAACTGCAAGAAGGGTTGGCGGCGCTGGCAGCCCCGTCACATACGAGAATATTATGGTTGATTTGGCTATTCACGACATTGACATAATAAATTATTTGCTGAATAAGAAAAAACCGGACGAAGCCCTGTGCTTTATGGGCAAATCAACTATAAATAATACAGAAGACTATGCAGATATAATTTTGAGATACGGAGTTACAAATGCACTTGTTCAGGTAAACTGGATTACTCCAATAAAAATAAGGGTACTAAGCATTAATGGCTCCAAGGCGTATGTTGAATTGAACTACATAACCCAAGATTTGAGACTTTATAAGATGGATTTCATAAAAGAATATGATAATTTTGGGAAATTCGTATTGAAATACAGCAAGGCAGAAGAGCAAGACATTGCTATCGAAAAAGATGAACCCCTGAAGCTGGAGTTGAAGTCATTCTTGGATTGCATAAGGAATGACACAAGACCGATGATAACAATTGAAGAATCGTTATCTGCACTTGAAACTGCGCTGAAGCTTTTTAAAAGAGACAGGATAACTAGGTGACAGGAATGCTTAAAATAGTAACGATTTTTGGCACTAGACCAGAGATTCTAAAACTATCATCACTTATGCCATTATTGGATAAAGAGTTTAATCACATTTTAGTGCATACAAATCAGCATTATTCATATAACATGGACAGGGTTTTCTTCAAGGAACTCAATTTGCGCAATCCAGACTATAATTTAAATGTAGGCTCTGGCACGCAGGCAGAGCAAACCGCAAAGATGATGATGGGCATAGAGAAAGTTCTACTGAAAGAAAAGCCAGATGTTATCATAGTTTATTCTGATCCGAATACTCCACTGGCCGGCGCTTTAGCAGCTTCAAAGCTTAACATACCATTAGTACACCTTGAAGCTGGCACAAGAAGTTTCAACAAGAAGATGCCAGAAGAGATAAACAGGATTGTTGCAGACCATTGCGCGGATTTGCTTGTGGTTCCGGACAACGTATCTTACAATAATCTGATTAAGGAAGGTATTCCTAAGGAGAAAATATACCTGGTTTCTGATCCAATCATAAATGTGGCGTTAAGGGCGCGAGAATTGGGCAAAAATTGCACTATCCTCAACGATTTGGAATTGAAAAAAAATAAATATGTCTTGGTTACAATACACAGGGCGGAAAACACAAATGATCTAAGAATTTTAAAAGGGATATTGGCGTCTATAAATGAAATCTCAAAATCAATTATGATTGTTTTTCCCATGCATCCAAGAACTCAAAAAATTATAAGAGAAAAAAAAATAGAACTAAACAAAAATATCATGGTTATTGAGCCGCAAAGCTACTTAAATTTCATCAAACTAATTGATAACTCTTTATTTGTAATGACTGATTCTGGCGGAGTACAAAAAGAATCAGCCGCATTGAATGTGCCATGCTTGGTTGTCAGGACTGAAACAGAATGGACTTACCTGACAGACGCTGGTAAAACAATCTTAGTCGGTATAGGCCCAAACAATATAGTATCAAAAGCTAAGGACTTGTTAGTTAATAGATTTAAGATTGCAGAAATCAAAAATATAAAGGTCGATTTAGGCGGTAATTTTGAGAAAGTTGTCATCAAAATTTTAAAACAAAAATTTGGTAAAGGAAGATGAAACTTTCAATTATCGTGCCCTGCTATGATGAGGAAGAGACTATGCCTCATTTGTCTGAAATACTTAAAAATATTCTTCAAGAGTTAAGAAAAAAATACGAGATTGAACTTATTTTCGTCGATGATGGGAGCACAGATAACACACTCAAGCTCCTAAAAAAATTTTTCAGCAATTATAGATTTGCGAAGATTGCACAGCACAAAACCAATAGGGGCATTGGCGCAGCATTCAGGACTGGAATTAAAAATTCGACCGGTGATATTATATTCCAGTTTGATGCAGACTGTACATATCCTGCCAAAGACATCCTAAATATGATTAGCTACCTTAAGGATTATGACATAGTTACTGCATCCCCCTACCATCCAAACGGTAAGGTCGAAGGTGTTCAAAAATACAGGCTGCTGTTAAGCAAATCGGCATCCTCTATATATAAGATATTGTCGGGCTCAGGCATACACACGTACACTTCTTCTTTCAGGGCCTACAAAGCTGATGTCATAAAGAACATAAAATTCAAATCCGACGGATTTGTATGCTTTGCAGAAGTAATGATTCTGGCACTTATGAAAAATTATAAAGTTAAAGAATACCCTTCTGTTTTAAGCAAAAGGAAATTTGGCCAGTCTAAAATGAAAACATTGAAAGTAATTTTTGAACATACGAGACTGATGGGAAGGATTTTATGGATAAAGATTAAACATGCGTTTGGATAACATGAATAAGAAGACTGTTTTGATATTAGTCACTATACTGCTGATAGCATCTTTGCTTCGCTTTTACGGCCTTGATAAAGAGAGTTTATGGCTTGACGAAGGCACTACAGCACTTTCTATGAAATATCATGGTCCTTATGAAACTTTAAAGATATTTTTTTTATACGGACAGATACTGCCAGAATTTTATACAAACAAGCCTGACCTTCCTACAGCCAATGCGGACTTGCCAGTTTATTATTTCTTCCTGGCTGTATGGACTAAGTTTTTTGGAACAAGCGCCGTATCTTTACGCGCATTTTCCGCACTTTTTGGCTCATTATCAATTTTGCTGATATTTCTTATAGCAAAGGAGATTTTCAATGATAAAGTAGCGTTAGTGTCTTCCCTAATAGCATCCTTGAACTTGACGCTTATAGAATACTCCCAGGAAGCCAGAAATTATAGCTTTCTTCTCTTTTTTTCTTTGCTATCGATTTATTATTTTGTAATGTTTCTAAAAAGCAACAAAAACAAATACCTTGCGTTATTCATAATTTTTACAATTGTGGCAGTTTACACGCACTTCCTTTTTGTATTCCTGGTATTTTTTCAGGCGCTGTATATCTATTCAAAAGAAGCAATCAACATTTTCAAAAATAAAAAGTTAAGGCTGAGCAAATTATCACTGTATTATATTATAATACCATTTTCATACCTGCCATTGATTGCAAGAATCTTGCGCCAGAAACTTTCAACAGTGCCACATTTTGGGGAGATAAGCGTTCAAAACCTTTTGAAGCTGGCCATAAGATTTAACAGCTGGCTTTACCCATCAAATCACCTTCGAGACCTTATTTATCAAAAAAATTTTATGGTATTCTCGTCAATCGATATTTTGCTTGTTTGTTCTGTTATATTGACTGCCTTGATCCTAATAGTATTTGCGCTGAGGTATACATTTTCATCGATGAAAAAAATTAAGAAAAAATACACATTTGATGACCCATTTGTCATTCTCTGGTTAATAGTGCCTGTGACATTGCCGTTTTTTATGACTTTATTACGGCCGACAATTAGGGTGTTTGGGCAAATAAATTATTTAATATATACTCTTCCGGCATATTTTATAATAGTGTCCAAAGGAATTTTGGGCATAAGATGGAAATACGGTAAAATTGTCATTATTTTGTTTATACTTCTAAGCATACTGCCGATTTATGCATATTATTCAAATACAAAAAAACAGCAATTCAGAGAGGCAGCTTTTTATCTGAAAGAAAATGTTAAAAACGATGAAGCGATATTCTTTAACATACGGAACGGCATAGTCCCATTTACTTATTATTACGGCAAATCCGAACAGGCATTTCCGCTGCCAAATTTGTCGAGAGCAATGGAGATTTCCAAAGAGAAAAAATCTATCTGGCTTGTTTACACATTCGCGAAATATTCTGATCCTGACGGAACAATCAAAAAATATTTTGATGAAACTTACAATCTTGCAGAATCCAAGCATTTTTTTGATGTAGAATTATATCACTATATAAAAAATTAAATTTATTTCAGAATAATGGATTTTGCTATATCAAATTCCTGTTTCCCTATGCCTTTTATTAAAAATAGCACAATAAAATAAAATACAATGCTGAGCGGAATTAAAAACAAATAGTTCATTTTCATAAGATAGAATATGAAAATGCCCATCAATGAAGTGGCAATTATTGGTTTGTAAATCATTTTTAATAAATTTATGCGGAACCCGTTCTTGGAGGTAAAGTAAAAGAGCAACATGAAGTTAAACATCTCCGTAATTACTGTTGCAGCCGCAGCGCCTTTGTAGCTGTATAATGGAATTAACATGAAATTTAATATTATGTTTAATGCGGCAGAAAGCCCTGTGCTTATTGTAAACAATTTCTGCTTGTCTATGGAATTAAGAAGATACCCCATAAGATAATTTACGAACATGAACACCAATGCCCACACCAAAATCTGAAGAGCCAAGATTGAATTGGCAAATTCCTTGCTGTATATTGCAAGAATAATTTTGCCAGCCAATAAGGTTATTCCAAGCCCCAATGGCAATGCTAAACATGAAAGATAATAAAATGACTTTTCATAAAGTATTTGGAGAGTTTTATTGCTTTTCCTGAAAAGCTTTGACATGACAGGAAAAACCGCTATTATAACCACAAAAGGCACAAATGAGAGAGCATCTATAATCTTATAAGATGCATTATACCATCCAGTTGCTGCATAATCAGCCATAAAAGACAACATTACCGTGTCTATCTTAAAATAGATGGTGATAAATATTGTGGTAAACCAGAACGGGAAAGAATTTTTCAGGAAATCCTTTGCAAAATTAATATTGAATGACGGCACTAATTTCACAATTTTTTTTGAAACCAAAGTATAAAGCAGAAGCCAGCTCGAGGCGTTTGAAATGACCAAAACAACGAGCAGCGCAATCAATCCATATCCCCTGTATAAGATAAAAACTCCCAACACAAAAGCAATAATTCTCTCACTCATAACATACCATGACTGATAATTTTGTATTTCATAAGCGTTGACCACAGCCCTGAACGGGTAAGCTATGTAATACATGAACATTGCAAGCCCTGCAAGAACAACGCCTATCTTTATTTCAATAGGCTGATTGGTGAAGAATATTATTACGGCTGGAAGCAAAATTGAAATTATCCCAACAGCAAGCTTTATTACGAATACTTTTCCCAGATAGTCTTTGGTTAAAGAATAATCTCTGGAGACTTCCCTTGTCATGTAAACAGTAGTTCCCAAATCAGAGAGCACTGAAAATATCCCAATAAAGGCAAAAACAAAAGAGTACTTTCCAAGCCCCGTGTCCCCGAGGCGGCTAGCTATCAGTATGACAAGAAAAAAAGACAGCAGCCTGCTGATTACTTCTCCAACAATCAATACGCCGGTATTCTTGGCAATCAATCTGGCAGTCGACATATTACTTAAAAGTGGTAGTTCATACCCATAAAAATTCAATTTGATTATAAATAACTTTCCTTAATACTAGCCACTTGGAAACCCTTAAATCTGTCGTGAATAACGGTCACTCTTACTAAAGGAGGTGACCGACGATGAGTAAACATCGAAAAAATTCACGACGTAAGAAGTATATAAACAGGACATTAATAAAATTTGCCAAAGTGCTATTTCTTTTGTTTGAAATCATAGGATTTCCAAAGTATTTTAGCAAGTTTAGTAATAAAATATTCAACAATTGGCAGTTGTTTGCCCTTCTTATAATAAGGGCAAAGACAAAACAGTCTCCAGAGGATTTGGTTGAACAGTTTTTGCCGGGCAATGAGGGCTTGCTTAATGCTTTAGCATTAGCAAAAATACCGACGGCAAGTGCGCTTAGAAAGTTCGCAAGAGGATTGAAAGCAAGATGGGGGCATACAGCGTTAGCTGGATGCGCTGCATTAGCAGGCCTTAATGATGTCTGTTCTGGCATAGACGGGACAGGTCACAGCAAACTGAAAGGAAGCAAACACTATTACAGAAGAAGCAAGAAAGAAACTGTTTGGAGTGTTGTCAAGCAAAAAATGGGAGATGCTGTTACATCACTTAAATTTCATATGCAGAAAATAGAGCTTCTTTGTAGATATCTTGCTTTTCTAAACTCCTTGTTAAGCAACTTGGACAATGTCCTTAAACCCATAGATAACCTTGCAACTCTCGGCACTTCTACGCCATTGGCTAATAAATATTTTTGATACCTGATTATGTCTTCCTTGTCTCTTTTGCTTAAATCAGCTCTTTGTAATCGCTTCAATTCGCTTTCCAAGACATTTTCATTCTTATATATGTTTAGCTTCTCCATAGCCACAAGATTGGCTCAAAAGTATATAATTTTGTTAATACCTTGTTTGAGCTTTGGTATTAACACAGAATTAGACCTGATATACGGATACGGCTGGCGGGAATTGAACCCGCGTTCCAAGCTTTCTCCTTTAATGGGAAGCTTATGTCATGCCGTTAGACCACAGCCGTATAATAATAGGGTATTCTTACTTGATATTAAATTTTATCATTAAGCGTGACAACAAAACACAAAATCAAACATAAAATTTAAATATAAACATAATCAAAAAATTCTTTATTTAAAAAGGTGGTATTAATCGAAAAAAACACTGATGTGAAAATAAAATGCTACAAGTGCGGCAACGAGCATCCGATGAGCATGATGAGAATGGATCCGAATGGCAAGAATCTTATCTGCAGGAACTGCCTTGAAAGGAAAGTTGCAACAAAAGAAACTAAAACAATAGAAGCAGATCAAAAACAAATAAATCAGGAAGAGCCGGCAATGAAGGAATATTTCTGCAAAGCGTGCAAATACAATTTCAAGAGGGCAAAGCATTTGGTTGTAAACACTTGCCCGTTTTGCGGCTCTGGAAATGTAGTGACTAAAGGAAGCACTGCCCGCATTATGGCTGATGCTTTCAGGATGAAGGGAGAATAAAATGTATGATGCAATGGTTCCATGCAAAGCCTGCAACAACAAAGTGCCAGCTTCTTCGCTAAAGATGGATTTGGACATAGGCAAGATGGTATGCCCAGATTGCATCAAAAACAAGAAAATCCACAAAGAGATTGAGCAGGATGTTTTAAACAAGCAGCCAAAAGAGGAATTAATAATAAAATCTGTTGAAGGCCAGTCTCACATTCAGCAACAAGAGCCTAGATCAAATAAAATTGCGCACAAATGCGCTTCCTGCGGCTATAAATTCAGGATTGATCCGGAAACTAAAAGTCCGAAGTATTGCCCTTACTGCAATGCAAGGGTTATGGGATTTTAGTCTGATTCTTGTACCATTACATTTTTGTTTAAAAACATAAGATTTAAATAAAAGTAATGGTATCTCCTACCTATGAAAGTTGTTAGACACAATAACTACTATTATTTAGGGCACTCCTTCAGGCATGATGGTAAAATAATACACAGAGAGAAATATCTAGGAAAAGATCTGCCGCAAAATTTGGAAGAAATAAAAGAAGTATTTGTACACAAATGCATGCAAGAAAGCATATTCAAAAAATTAAATGTCATTCAAAAAAACTTCAAGACAGAATGGAAAAAATACCCAGAATCAATTAAGAAAGAACTCCTTATTGATTTGTCAATTTCTTTCACTTACAACACAAGTGCTATAGAAGGCTCAACGATTACGTTGCATGAGACAGAAGAGATCATAAAGAGAAAAATTGCACCAAACAAGCCGTTAAGAGATGTTCAAGAAACAATAAACCATTCTAAAACATTTTTCAAGGCTATCAATGAAAAGTCCGAGCTTTCTCCTGACATGCTGCTTAATTGGCATAAAGAAATATTCTTAGATACAAAGCAAGATATTGCGGGCAGATTTAGAGATTATTTAGTTAAAGTTGGCAATTACAGAGCACCAGATTGGCAGGATATAAACAATTTAATAAAAGAGTTTTTTGAATGGTGCAATAAAAATAAAAAGATTATGCATCCTGTTGAATTTGCAGCAAGAACGCATTATAAATTTGAGAAAATTCATCCGTTTGGAGACGGCAATGGAAGAATTGGAAGACTGATTATTGCCTATCTGCTAAGAAAAGGAAACTTCCCTCTTCTAGTAATTGAATACAAGAAAAGAAAATCATATTATCATGCTTTAACAAAAACTGAGATTGATTTTCTAAATTGGTTTTTCAGGAGTTATGTGAGCGCACATAGAAAGTATTTGAAATAAATTTTAGCAATGCATTTCAATTCAACAATGTAGGTTTTAATAGTTATCTCATTCTCTGATATTCTTGCAATTCGGTTCTGGTTTCATCTAATCTTGCAATATATCTCTGTAATAGTTCATTTTTTTCCGCAAGTTTCTCATGGGCATCATAACTTTTTACTAATTCTAACCATTTAAGCAATTGTTCCAGACCAAACATTGCCATATATAGTTTGTGTTCTTTGTCTCTTTGCTCCCTTGGTTTTCTTGTGAACCATCCCATTATAAACACCTCTAAAATTTATTCTTCCTTTGCCTCTTTCTCGCTTCCTTCATAAGAAGGAACAGCAGCCTTGCTTATTATCATTATGTCTCCAATGCTTTTAACAAGCTGGTGCGGAACAATGACCCCTTTTGCAGAGCCAAGCACTTTGTTCAAGAACGAGTTCTTGGTTGCCCTTACTCTCCAGCCAAAAACCTTGTTTTGCGTCAAAATGGACTCCTCAACATCGCCAAAATAATCGCCATTGTCGGTAAATACCTTCATATCATAGGTCTCGCTTATCTTTTTCATCTTCAACATTGAAATCACCTTTTAAATGTTATTTTTATAGTGTTTTATCTTATCGGTAGTATTTAAACTTTTTGGAAGGATTTTTAAAAAACTATTACTTCCCAGTAACTTATGAGATATAAAAATTTGATATTCTTAGGAACATCCCACATAGCAAAACAAAGCCTGAATGAAGTGAAAAAGTACATTGAGGAAGAAAAGCCCGATATAGTGGCCTTGGAACTGGATAAGACAAGGCTTGCTGCCTTGATGAGCAATAACAGGCAAAAAATCAATATGAGAAACGTAAAGCAAGTTGGCATTAAGGGATTTATTTTCTCGTTGTTTGGGGCATGGGCAGAAAAAAAATTGGGCAAGATTGTTGGTGTGGCACCAGGCTCTGAGATGAAACAGGCAGTGAAAATTGCAAAAAAAGACAATATAGAAATTGCTTTAATAGACCAAGATATACAGGTAACCTTGCAAAGGCTCTCCAAAAGCATAACTTGGAAGGAAAAGGGAAATTTTATTGTAGATATCCTAAAAGCAGTATTCCTGAGTAAAAAGGAAATGGATTTCGACTTGACAAAAGTGCCTGACAAAAAAATCATCAAAAATCTTACAGACAAATTGAAAGAGAGGTATCCTAATGTTCACAAAGTCCTGATAGAGGAAAGGAACTTTGTAATTGCCAATAATTTGAGAAGTCTGATGAATTCCAAACCTGATAAGAAAATTCTGATAATCCTAGGCGCTGGCCATATTGACGATGTTTTGGGATTATTAAAGCAAAAAGACAACTCAGTAAGCTATAGCTTCAGCATTAAGCATAACCTATAAACTTAAATAAAGAAAATCTGCTAAGCCATTGAATTCGATATCTTTAAATATTGTATTTCTAATTGATATGCTATGGGATCCGTAGTTGACTTGCATGACAAGATAAGGAGATACTATAAGTTTACTAGTTATGAAGTAAGAGGACTTTTCATATCGATATTGGCTATCGCATTCATAATATCCTTTAAGGAGTGGGGGAGTTCAGGATTCAATCCCACAGAGGGATTTTTTAACCTTTTCAATGCTATCCTGATTGTTGCCTTGTCCATACTGGTTCATGATGCCGGGCAACGAATCTGGGGCATGGCAATCGGCTACAGGATAGAGTTCAGGATGTGGACTTTTGGATTGGTTGCCGCATTGGCATTAGCGTTTGTAAGCAATGGCAGTATATGGCTCATAGTTCCAGGCAGCTTCATGCTGCACCATCTTGCAGGGCATAGGCTGGGATTTTTTAGATATGGTATAAATTACGTAGGACAGGCAATGGTTGCTTTGGCTGGCCCTTTGTTTACGCTGATGCTGATAATATTTCTTAAAGTGTTGTATGTTTTCTCGCCAAATCTCTTGATAGAAAAAGCAATCATGTTTAACGTAGTTTACGCAATCACAAGCATGCTTCCAATACCTACCTTGGACGGCGGCAAAATATTCTTTGGCAGCAGGATGATTTATGCATTTGTGTTTCCGGCAATGGTATTTGCAACCATATTGATGATTGTAAAAATACCGGTGTTCTTGGCACTGGTGTTATCCTTATTGGTAGGCGTTGTGCTATGGATTGTATATTACGCAAGCTTTGAAAGGAAAGTTTGGACAGGACCGAAGTGATAATATGTTTCAATTTTACAAAAATTATATGGAGTTTTTTTTCATTTTTCTTATGGTAATTGGGTTGCTTTTTGCTTTAATTGTGCCGAGCGCGGCAATAAGCTATATGTTCATATTTTTTTCAGGAATATTTGCTGGCAGAGTTATTTATGAGAGGAAAAACAAAATTGTTTTTCCATTTTTAGTTATCATAGGCGGATTCCTGATAGGCTACCTGGCTGGTATGAGATATGGCGATTGGATTGTGGTTGTTGCAATATTTATCATGGGAGTTATCATTGGTTATCATTTGTTTAACAAGAAGATTCTTAAAGATTTAAGATTTTAGAAAATGAAACGTGTTTGCCTTGTGCTATTTATTTTTATTGTTGCCTCTTGCGCAAAAAGCAATATTGAGATCAAACCTAGCGACATTAAAAAATATTTTGAAAACACAAGCATACAAACAAGTTATGCCGAAAATATCGAAGAATCTCAATACAAGCCCAAAGAGCCAAGTATTAGGATAATCAGCCCGAAAGACTTTGATATAATCAAGCAAAATAACGCCATAGTCATCTTGAATGTGTCAAATTTTAAGTTGGTGAGTCCTGATAGGTATCCAAAAAAGAATGAGGGGCTGATACAGGTATGGTTTGGCAATTTAGAGTTAAGGGACACTGATGCCATATTTGTCTTTGAGAACTTAAGCAATGGCACGTATGTGGTCAGAGCAGAGTTTGTCATGAGTAATTACACAGTATTGCCATATAATGATACGATTAATGTTTTTGTTGATATTACTTGAAAAAATTTATAAAGGTAATTTATTTGATGAGTTT